>JABFWM010000284.1 GCA_013362195.1 Acidobacteriota bacterium | reverse complement strand
TACCGCACCTTGACGCCGAGCTCCTGGTAGTACTGGGTCAGGTCCTCCGCCATCCGTTTCGTGAGCGTGGTGACCAGCACGCGCTCGCCGCGCCCGGCGCGGTCGCGGATCTCGGCGAGCAGATCGTCCACCTGCCCGCGCACCGGGCGCACCTCGATCACCGGATCGAGCAGGCCGGTCGGCCGGATGATCTGTTCGACGACGGCGCCGCCCGACGCGCGCAGCTCGTACGGACCCGGCGTCGCCGACACGAACATCAACTGCGAGACGCGCGTCTCCCACTCCTCGAAATTGAGCGGGCGGTTGTCGAGCGCCGACGGCAGGCGGAAGCCGTAGGCGACGAGCACTTCCTTCCGCGAGCGGTCGCCGTGGTACATGCCGCGGATCTGCGGGATCGTCTGATGGCTCTCGTCAACGATGGTCAGCGCGTCGGGCGGGAGATAGTCGAGCAGCGTCGGCGGCGGCTCCCCCGGCTGGCGGCCGGTGAGGTGCCGCGCGTAATTCTCGATCCCGTGGCAGTAGCCGATCTCCTTGATCATCTCCAGGTCGAACATGGTCCGCTGGTGGAGGCGGTGCGCCTCGAGGACCTTGCCTTCCGATTCGAGCTGCCCGCGGTACCACTCCAGCTCCGCCTTGATGCTCTCGACCGCGCGCTTCGTCTTCTCGCGCGGGGTCACGAAGTGCGTCTTCGGATAGATCGCCACCTTGTCGTGGCGGCGGAACGATTTGCCGGTCAGCGGATCGAACGTCACCAGCTCGTCCACCTCGTCGCCGAACAGCTCGATGCGGAGCGCGGTGTCTTCGTACGACGGATACACCTCGACGATGTCGCCGCGGACGCGGAACGCGCCGCGGGCGAACTCGTGATCGTTGCGCTCGTACTGGATCTCGACGAGCTTGCGCAGGATCTGTTCGCGATCGATCCGCTGGCCCCGTTCGAGCGGCAGCATCATCCCGTAATACGCCTCGGGCGATCCGAGGCCGTAAATACATGAGACGCTCGCCACGATGATGACGTCCCGGCGTTCGAAGAGCGAGCGCGTGGCCGAGAGGCGCATCCGGTCGATCTCGTCGTTAATCGTCGCTTCCTTCTCGATGTACGAGTCGGTCGTCGGGACGTAGGCCTCCGGCTGGTAGTAGTCGTAGTAGCTGACGAAGTACTCGACCGCGTTGCCGGGGAAGAACCGGCGGAATTCCTGGTAGAGCTGCGCCGCCAGCGTCTTGTTGTGCGCCATCACGAGCGTCGGCCGGTTCACGCGCGCGATGCACTGCGCCATCGTGAAGGTCTTGCCGGATCCGGTCACCCCGAGCAGCACCTGAGACTTGTCGCCACGATGCAGTCCCTCGACGAGCTCGTCGATCGCGCGCGCCTGATCGCCGCGCAGCTCGAAATCGGTGACCAGCGAAAACCGGTCGTACTTGGAAGCCATGGGGATGCTAGACGGATTGGGCCGGCAGAGCCAACATCAACCCGTCATCGTACCACAGGAAGGCGCAGATCTTAGGGCTGACGGCTCAAGGCGCAGGGCGTACGGCGAGTCGCAGCGTGTTCGGAAATCGTGGCTGGTACGGTGCTTCCCGCGCTACCGCGCTTCCTTGAACGGCGCGAAGTAGCCGGCCCGCGTGCGGAGACGGACGCCCTTCAGGTCGCGGCGCAGCAGCTTGATCTCGACGCCGCGCCACGCGCCGTCGGTCCGCGTGTCGCTCGAGACGTAGCCGAGCGAATAGCGCGCGGCAATCTCCTTCCGAATCTTGTCGAAGACGCCGTCGAGATCCCTGGATCCGACCGGGAAGTACGCCTGGCCGCCGGTGGTGGTGGCGAATCGCTCCAGCTCGCCCCGCTGCTGGAAGCGCACGCTGCTCGATTGGTGTTCGAGGTAGCCGATGGCGTAGACGGTCACGTCGGACGCTTTGAGGAGATCGAGGGCGTCGGCAAAGGTCAGGGAACTGCGCGTATCGCCGCCGTCGGTGTAGAGCACGAGGATCTTCTGGCCGTCCTGTCCCTGCGCGCCGTTGAGATACACGCCGAGCGCGTCGTAGAGCGCCGTCCAGCCGTCCGGCTTTCGCATCCGGATGCGCTCGACCAGCCGCGGATAGTCCGCGGCGCTGAAGCGCGCCACGCGGACCTCGGTGTCGAAATCGACGAGCGTGAAGTCGGACGCCTGATCCAGCGCGTTCACGAACTTCACCGCCGACGCGCGCGCGTCTTTCAGATCGTCGGACATGCTGCCGCTGGTGTCGAGCAGCAGCCCGAGGTGCAGCGGCGGGGCCGCCTCCGGATCGCCAACGGTGAAGAACTGCAGCGCCTGCTTCTTGCCGTTCTCGATGACCTCGAAGTCTGCGGCGGTGAGCCCGGTCACCGGCTGTCCCTGCTTGTCGAGCACGCTCACACCGAAGTGCACGAGATCCACCGCCGTCCGGAACGTCTGCTGCGCGGCGACGTCGACGACGGCGAGCATCAGAAGACACAGAAGCGAGATGGTGCGCATGGGAGGGCCCTCGGGTCTTCGCGCATTGTACCGCCGTCAGAACACTTTGTACCCCGCGATCCGGAACACGTGCGTGCCGCGATGGCCGTCCGGATCGAGCCCCTGCAGGCCAAATCCCCACTCGGCGGAGAGGAGCGTCCCGAACGGGGCCGGCACTTCGAGGGCCGCGCCGAGGCCGGTGAAGTTGTGGAAGCGCCGGCCGAAGCCGGGATCGCGGACCTGGGCGGTATCGGCGAAGGCATCCAGCCGCACCGCCTTCGCCGCGGACCACGCCAGCGCGCTTCGCAGCACCGCGCCCCGATCGTAGCGGATCAGCGCCGAGGGGTACCCGTGCAGCCGATTGTCGAAGGAGCCGAACGAATACCGGCTGAAGCGGTCGAGATCGCGCCCCGCCATCCACGCCATCTCGATCCGCGTCACGAGCCGCGGGTTGATGGCGAGCGATCGAAGCGCGCTGGCCCCGTAACGCTGAAAAGAAGCAAAGGAGCGTGTTTCGACCGCCGGCGTACTGACGAGACCGGGGGTGGCATAGCCCCATCGCCGCCACCCCACACGATGTGCGGCGCTGCCCCACAGGGACACCTGCCAGCCGCCGCGCTGCATGTCGACGCCGACGCGGGCGCCGTGCGCCACCTGGTTCGCGGGGACGACGAACAGCGCGTCGGTCGACTCGCTCCGACCGAACCTGGTGTAGTCCCAGTCGTACTCCAGCCGCAGGCTGACGCGCGGCGTGAGCGGCCGCAGCGCCCACACCGCCGCCTGCGCCGGACGCTGCAGGATGTTCTGCGCGTATTGCTCGCGTCCCTGGTCGAACGCGCGATCGTTGTACGAGGCGGCAATCCCGAACGCCCGACCGGCGAGCTGCCAGCGCGAGCCCGCGATCGACGGCACCGAAAACGCGAGCTGTCCGAAGGCCCCGCCGAAGAACCCGTTGAACTGCGTGCCGGTGCCAAGCAGATCGAAGTCCACGTAGCTCAGGCCCGCGAACGGCAGCGGCCGCGAGATGTTCGGATCGACGATGACGCCGAACGCGAGCGTCCGCACGCGCGTCGCGCGACCGGCCACCGCTCGCGGCCCGTCCGCCGCACTTCCGGCTGCCGGCGTCTCCCGTTCGGCTTCCGCCTTCCCTCTGCCCTCCTTCGTGAGATATCGAAATCCGTCCGGCGTGTCGCGCAGCATCACGTCGTTCGAGGCGTACGCGGCCGCGCGGCGCGTCTCGAAGTCCGGCGCGTTCACGTCGTGCCCGTCGAGGATCAGCAGGCGATGGATCGGCGTGCGGACGCTGGCGCCTTCATAGGTCTGCCGCACATCGGAACGCGCCAGCAGCCATCGACCGTGCCCATCGTCGCGGAACTCGTCGGTCTGTTCGGACGCGGTGATGGGTCCGCGCAAGCCGGTCTGGACCGCGGAGACGCGCACCATCGCAAAGGCATCGGCGGCTATCCAGGCGCGGCCTGCGTAGAGCGGCGCGCGCCGATCGCGAGGCTCGAAGGCAATCACGTAACAGGGACGGCCGTCGATGGTGTCTCGCCCCTGCAAACGATAGCGGTACAGCTCGTTCAAGGTGATCGCGAGCGGCGGCGCCGCCGCTCGCTCGGGTTCGATGATCGGCAGGCGCGGCACGCCGCCGCCGGCCTCGAACGCGGCGCCGTTCACGCGGATCGCCTGCTGCTGGAGATCCGTGCGACCGTTCCCGGCATAAATGATCGTGCGCGACGTGATCGTGAGCGGCGCCACGAACCCGGGCGCCTCGAAGGTCAGCGTGAGCGATCCCGACGAGATGATCGTCGAGATCTCCGCGGCCTGCCGCGCGGCCTGGGACTGATGGCGCGCCACGATCTCGTCAGCGGTCAGCGAAGCGGCGCCCGACACGCCGACGGTCTCGGCAAAGCGATCCTGCGACGTCAGACTGACCCGGAAGAGCGACACGCCGTCGACGTCGAGGCGCTCAACGCTCGCGCCCGGTTGCTCGGGGACGACGCGCGCGCCGCGAGGACACGCGTCGCTGACGCCGACGATCTGCGTCGCCGCGAAATCGGCGTAGGCCGGAATGCGGATCGTGCCGCACGTCATCGACCCGTACGGCACCAGCGGCGGCAGCCACGGCCAGAGGCGCATGAGATCGGCGACGAGCGCATGAGCCGCGACGGCGTCGCGAGGGAGTTCCCACAGGTCGTGCGTTCGATCCAGCAGCAGATCACGGAGGCTGCGAGCGATCGGAACCTGCTCGATGGCGTGGACCGTGACGCCGAACCCGGCCAGCCCGCGCCCCTCGAGCGCGGCGGCGAGCGGCGGGGCGGCGAGGATCTCGACCTCGAGGCCGCGGCCTCGCGCGAGCGCCACCGCACGCTTCAAACGGAACACGACATCGTCGAGCGCAGCCGCCGGCGCGTCGGCCAACTCGCGCACGTCGAAGAGAATGGAGGTCGCGGCGGCGGCCAGCAGCGGATCGTCCGGGCTGGGAATGCCGACGATCTGCAGCCCCGCCCGGGCGCCGCGCGCGGCGACATCGCGCAGCGCTGCCTCCCACTCCGGCCCTGGCGCGCCCGCCGCCACGCGCAGCCACACCTGCACCGGTTCCAACCGGAGCGGTAAAGCCACCGCCTGGGCGGCCGATAGACTCACACGAATGCATTG
>JABFWM010000075.1 GCA_013362195.1 Acidobacteriota bacterium | reverse complement strand
CGCCTTCGCATCGACCTTCGGCCGCGCCGGCGATTCGGGCGACGGAGGGGCGGGCCGCGCAGGCGCGGACTTCGCCACTTTCTCGTGCCGCGCCGCACCGGCGGCGCCGCGCGCCACCGACAATCCGGCGAGCGCCTCGAACCCTCCGGGCTGCAGGACGCGCGCGAGGCGGCCCGGTTGATCGTCGGACGGCAGCGCACGCAGCGTCGTGACGATCGCCTGCTTCGTCGCGTCGGTCACCGGATGACCGCCGTCGCGCAGGATGTCCAGCGTCGCCTTCAGCGCGTGCTCGACCGCTTCGTCGTGCACGCGGCTGGCGGCGCGCACGTCGCCGGCGCGGCCTGACAGCACGGCCTTGTGGGCACGGCGCGCGTTCTCCGCCGCTTCGACGAGCGCATTCCACACGTCGCCGTTCCGCCAGTACAACTGGTTCACCGCCCACGCGGCGACCGGCGGCTTCCCGAGCGCGCGGACGGGTACGGCATCGGCGCCCGCCGTCTTGGCGAGTGCGTTGCGCGCCGAGGTGAACTGGTCGAGTGGCAGTTGATAGAGACGGTCGATCTCGGTCTCGAGCGCACGCGAGGGCATCGCCCTGAGCATAGCCGCGGCGGGAGGCGGTGAAAAGCGCGGGGCCGCATCGATGGCCGGCGCTATAATCCGCGCTCCATGGTCGAGACCCTTGCCATCGACGCCGCACGTACGCCTCGCTGGACCGCCGCGGCGCGGATCGCGTTCCGCTTCTCGGTGGTGTACTTCGGCACCTACGTGCTCCTCACGCAGATGCTGAGCAGCCTGCTGATGCCGCCGTTCGACAACGCGCCCGGCGTCGGAGAGCTGCCGCCGTTTCGCACCGTCGTCGAATGGACCGCGATGCACGTCTTCCGCGTGACGACGCCGCTGGTGGTGACGGGCAGCGGCAGCGGCGACAAGACCTTCGATTGGGTCCAGGCGTTCTGCCTGCTCGCTTCTGCGATCGTCGTGGCGGCCGCGTGGTCGCTCCTCGATCGTCGGCGTGCCCGCTACGAGCGCGCAGACGCATGGTTCCGCCTCTTCCTGCGCTTCGCGCTCGGGTCGACGATGGTGACGTACGGCGTCGCCAAAGTGGTCCCGCTGCAGATGGGATCCGTGTCGCTCACGCGACTGATCGAGCCGTACGGGCAGTTCTCGCCGATGGGCGTGTTGTGGGCGTTCATCGCCGCATCGACGGCGTATCAGATCGCCACCGGAGCTGCGGAGCTGATCGCCGGCGTGCTCCTCTTCCTGCCGCGCACGGCCACGCTCGGCGCGATCGTCGCGCTCGCGGATGCGGTGCAGGTCTTCATGCTGAACATGACCTACGACGTACCGGTGAAGCTGCTCTCGTTTCACCTCATCGTCATCTCCATCGTCCTGCTCGCGCCGCACGCGCGCCGGATCGCGGACGTTCTGCTGCTCGGCCGTCCGACCGGCCCGGCCGTCGAGCCTCCCCTCGGCCGAACGCCGCGCCGGCGCCGTCTTCTCGTCGCGGCGCAAGTCGTCTTCGGCGTCTACATCGTCGTCATGAACCTGTACGGCGCGCGCAAGGCGTGGTACGAATTCGGCGGCGGCGCGCCCGAATCAGCGCTCCATGGCATCTGGACGGTCGAGACGATGGCGATCGACGGGGTCACGCGCGTCCCGCTGGTCACCGATTGGGGCCGCTGGCGCCGCGTCGTGTTCGATTCACGCGGACGGGTGACGTTCCAGCGGATGGACGACTCGTTCGTCGGCTATACCGCGCAATGGTACGAGACGCTGAACACGTTGACGTTGACGCGCGGCGGTGAGTCCGGGTCGGTGGCGACGTTCAACGTGACGCGCCCGGCACGCGAAGAGATGACGCTTGCGGGAACGATGGAGGATCACCGCGTCGCGATGCGATTGCAGCTGTACGATCGGCGACGCTTTCTACTGGGCAGCCGCGGATTTCACTGGGTGCAGGAGTATCCGTTCAACCGGTGACACGGCGTTCCCGCCTTCCGCGTGACGCGCGGGCGCCGCTCAGCACGCGTGCGCGCTGGTGCTCGAGTGCAGGCGGTCGACGCGTGCGCCGAGATCCAGCATCGAGAACGGCTTCGCGATGAACTCGGGCGCCGGTCCCCACGACGGCAGCGAGTCCTGCGGACTGTCGAACGAGTACGGGTGGCCGCTCATCAACATGATCGCCGCGTCGGGTTGATGTCCTTTGACGCGCGCCACGCAGCCGAACCCGTCGACCCCCGGCATCACGACGTCGCACAGGACGATGTCGATGTGGTGATCCGTCGCGAGCCGCACCGCGGCCTCCGCGCTCTCCGCCGCCAGCACCGTCCAGCCGCGCGAGCGAAACAGCTTGCCGATGACGTACCGCACGGACGGATCGTCGTCGACGACGAGAATGGTGCGCATCATTGTGACGGTCTCCTGAACCCGATCCCTTTGCATCCCTGGAATCCGTCGACGCCTATGCTTCGAATTCCCGCTCCACGCGATCGAGGCAAGGCGGACAGATCCCGTGGCTGAACTGCGCTTCGCTGTGCTGCGAGACGTAGCTCTCGAGCTGCTCCCAATAATCCTCGTCGCTGCGAATGCGCTTGCAATAGCTGCAGATCGGCAGCAGGCCCGCGAGCTGTTTGACGCGCGACAGCGCCGCCTGGAGCTGCACCACGCGCTCGGCCAGCGAGGCCTGCAGCGTGACGACGCGCATCCCGACCCGCACGCGCGCGCGCAGTTCGTCGTCGTTGAACGGCTTCACGAGATAGTCGTCCGCGCCGGCGTCGAGCCCGGCGATGACGTCGGCGCGGCTGTCACGCCCCGTGACGAGCAGCACGTACACGTGCTGTCGCGCCGGATCGCGGCGCAGGCGGCGGCACACCTCCACGCCGTCCAGGCCCGGCATCATCCAGTCGATCACCGCGATCGACGGCCGGTCGGCCTCTGCGAGCGCCGCCAGCGCCGCCAGGCCGTCGTGCACGGCGGTCACCTCGAGCCCGCATCGTTCGAGGGCGCGGCCCAGGATCAGCGCTGCGGTGCGATCGTCGTCGGCGACCAGGGCGCGCATGCGTGCATTGGCTCCGCGCGGCAGCGCAGCAATCTCGATGCCGGATGGCGCGTCTCGTGAACGGGCGTGTGCGGGGGTGAGCGAATGCGAACAGAGTGTGCGGCGTCCGCCCGTCCCGCACACGAGACGCGCGCCGCGTCACTCAGCGGGTGGGCACCAGCAGGCGGATCGCCGCCGGCTCCTGGCGCGCGCCGCCGCGTTGATGGCGTTCGTCTTGCTGGATCGCGACGAGGTGGGCGAACCCGTCGACGGCCTCAACGCGATGCTCGATCAGATCGGCCATCGCACCCAGCAGCTCGAAAAGCACCAGCAGGAGCTCGAACGAAAGGTCGCCGAGCGCACGGCGGAACTGCGCGCGCTCAACGCGGAGCTGATCGAGGCACGCGACCGCGCGATGGAGGCGAACCGCGCCAAGAGCGACTTCCTGGCGAACATGAGCCACGAGATTCGCACGCCGATGAACGGGATCATCGGCATGACCGAGCTCGCGCTCGCCGGTGATCTGTCGCCCCTGCAGCGCGAGCATCTCGAGACTGTCAGGAGCTCGGCGAGCTCGCTCCTGGCCATCCTGAACGACATTCTCGACTTCTCGAAGATCGAGTCGCGCAGGATGGAGCTGGAGCGGGTGCCGTTTGCGATTCGCGACGTTGTCGCCGACATCGTGAAGCCGCTCGCGCTCAAAGCGCACGAGACGCGCCTCACGCTTCGGTGCGACATCGACCCGCAGGTACCGGCGACGCTCAGCGGCAACCCGCTCCGCCTCGGTCACGTGCTCGGCAACCTGATTGGCAACGCGATCAAGTTCACCGACGCCGGGTCCGTCAGGCTCCGCATCGAACGCGAGGCCACGTCCGGTGAAGCGGCACGCCTGCACTGCCGTGTGACCGACACCGGCATCGGCATCGCGGCCGACAAGCAGGGCACGATTTTCGAGCCCTTCCGCCAGGCCGACGGATCGACGACGCGGCGGTTCGGCGGCACCGGCCTCGGCCTGACGATCTCGGCCACGCTGGTGCATCTGATGGACGGACGCATCTGGGTCGAAAGTGCGCCCGGCGCAGGGAGCACGTTCCATTTCACCGTCGCGCTCGATACCGTCGACGCCCGATCACACCCGGCGCTGCCGGATCTTTCCGACCGGGCGCTGCTCGGTACGCCCACGCGTGCGCCCGGAGCCCACGCCGTTGCGCCGACTGCACATCGTCCGGTGCGGCGCGTCCTGCTTGCCGAGGACAATCCGGTCAATCAACGGGTCGCAACCGGCGTGCTCACGAACCGCGGCCATCAGGTCACGGTCGCCGCGAACGGCGTCGAAGCGCTCGCCGCGCTGGAGCGCGAATCGTTCGACGTCGTGTTGATGGACGTGCAGATGCCCGAGATGGGCGGCCTGGAAGCGTCACGCCGCATTCGCGAGCGCGAACGCGACACCGGCGAGCACCTGCGGATTGTCGCCACGACCGCGCACGCGATGACCGGAGATCGCGAGAAGTGTCTTGCCGCGGGCATGGACGGCTACCTGTCGAAGCCGGTCGATGCCGCCGCGCTCTGCGCGGAGGTCGAGCGGCCGACCGGACTGCCGCCGTCGCCCGCGAGCGGCCTCCATGACCTGGACGGACTCATCGCGCGGGTCGGCGGCGACGAGCAGCTTGCCGCCGACGTGATTGCCCTGTTCGTGGAGGACGCGCCGATGCGTATGGCGGACATCGCCCGGGCCGTCGGGGCGCGCGACTGTAAAGCGATCCGTAATGCGGCCCATGCGCTGAAAGGGGCCGCCGGCACTATCTCGGCGACCAGCGTCTTCGAGGCCGCCCGCACGCTGGAACGCCTCGGCGCCGAGCACCGCGTCGACGCCGCCGGCGCGGCGTGGCGCGTGCTCTCGACCGAGATGGCGCTCCTGGTGGACGTCGTGCTGCGCGATCCGCACGGGCGCGACGCGGTGCGCGCCTCGAGGATCGACGCCGTCTCCTGACCCGCATCGAGTCACGTCAGCCGACGGCCTTCAACCCCTGAATGACGGGCGGGCGATCGGCGCGAGTTCCAGCGACGTGCGCGTGATCGGCAGCGCCGCGTCGCGGA
>JABFWM010000566.1 GCA_013362195.1 Acidobacteriota bacterium | reverse complement strand
TCGCGTGCGAACGTCACGGTCAACGGCCGCTGGCGCGGGCGGACACCGCTCACGCTCGACAAGCTGGCGTTTGGCAACTACGCCGTGCGCGTGGTGCATGACGGCTACGAGGTCGCGCGGGAAGAGGTGCCGCTGAGCGCGAAATCGCCGGATCGCACGCTCGATGTGCGGCTGCAGCGAACCGGGCGCGCCGCGTCCGCTCCGCCGGCGGCGAAGCCGCGATCGTCGACACCCGCGCGTCCGCCGGCGGCGGCATCGTCCGCTCCCGAGACCTACACGGGTGAACTGTTCGTGGACTCGCGGCCGCAGGGCGCGAGCGTGCTGCTCGACGGCAAGGTGATCGGCAGGACGCCGCTCCGGCTGGCCGCGGTGCCGATTGGATCGCATGTGGTCCGGCTCGAGCTGGCGGAACACAAGCCGTGGTTCTCGACCGCGCGGGTCACGGCGGGCGAAATCAGCCGCGTCACCGGATCGCTCGAACGACTGCAGGATCAATGAAGGCAATTCTCGCGCTCGAAAACGGCCACTGGTACGAAGGCGAGGCGGCCGGCGCTTCCGGCGAGACCGGCGGCGAGGTCGTGTTCAACACCAGCATGACCGGCTATCAGGAAGTGCTGACCGATCCGTCCTACGCCGGACAGATCGTCGCGATGACCGCGCCCGAGATGGGGAATTACGGCGTGGCGCCCGACGATCAGGAGTCGCGCGCGCCGAAGGTGGCGGGCTTCATCATCCGCGACGAATCACCGATCGCCAGCAACTGGCGCGCCGATGCGACGCTGCGCGACTACCTCGTCGCGCACGGCATTGTCGCCATCTCCGACATCGACACGCGCGCGCTGACCCGGGTGCTGCGCTCCGCGGGGGTGATGCGCGGCATCCTCGCGACCGGCGACGTCGATCCCCGCGAGCTGGTCGACCGCGCCCAGGCGCTGCCGAAGATGGAAGGGTCGGATCTCGTCCTCGGCGTGACCTGCGATCGGCCGTTCGAGTGGACGCCGGTCGGCGCCGACGACGAGTTCGCGCCGCCGCCGCAGCGCCGGCCGCGGCGCAACCTCCGCGTCGCCGCCTACGACTTCGGCATGAAGTGGAACATCCTGCGGCGGTTCACCGCCTACGGCTGCGACGTGACCGTGTTTCCGGCGACCGCGCCGGCGTCGGAGCTGCTCGCCACGAATCCCGACGGGATCTTCCTCAGCAACGGACCCGGCGATCCGGCGGCGTTGTCGTACGCGATCGGCCACGCGAGCCAGATCGTCGAGGCCGACGTGCCGACGTTCGGCATCTGCCTCGGGCATCAGATCCTGTCGCTCGCGATGGGCGGACAGACCTACAAGCTGAAGTTCGGGCATCGCGGCGCCAACCATCCGGTGAAGGAGCTGGAGTCGGGCAAGGTCGAGATCACCTCGCAGAACCACGGGTTCGCCGTCGACCCCGACTCGCTGCCGCGCGACGTCGCGGTCACGCACGTGAATCTCTACGACGGCACCGTCGAAGGGCTGCGGCACACGACCAAGCCGGTGTTCTGCGTGCAATATCATCCGGAAGCGTCGCCCGGGCCGCACGACGCGGATTATCTGTTCCGCCAGTTCGTGGAAGAGATGGAGAAGCGAGCGTAACAGCGATGCAGCTGTCAGCTCTCAGCTCTCAGCTCTCAGCTCTCAGCTGTCAGCTGTGTTCTGGTTCAGCTGATCGCTGATCGCTGATCGTTGATAGCTGAGAGCTGATCGCTGATAGCTGAGAGCTGACCGCTGATCGCTGAGAGCTGATCGCTGATCGCTGAGAGCTGAGAGCTTTTTCTGAGATATGCCCAAACGCACCGACATCAAGCGCGTGCTCGTCATCGGCTCGGGTCCGATCGTCATCGGCCAGGCCTGCGAATTCGACTACTCCGGCACGCAGGCGTGCAAGGCGCTGCGCAGTGAAGGCCTCGAAGTCATTCTCGTCAACAGCAATCCGGCGACGATCATGACCGACCCGGAGATCGCGGACCGCACCTACGTCGAGCCGCTGACCGCCGAGATGGTGGCCGCGGTCATCGAGCGCGAGCGTCCCGATGCGCTGCTGCCCACGGTCGGCGGACAGACCGCCCTCAACCTTGCCGTGCAGCTCGCGGAGCAGGGCGCGCTCGAGAAGTACAACGTCGAGCTGATTGGCGCGTCGATCGACGCCATCAAGGTGGCGGAAGACCGGCTGCTGTTCCGCGATGCGATGAAAGAGATCGGCTGCGAGGTGCCCAACAGCCGCTACATCCGATCGATGAAGGAGGCCTTCGACGCGGTGGAGGCGATCGGCTTTCCGATCATCATCCGCCCGTCGTTCACGCTCGGCGGCGTCGGCGGCGGCATCGCCTACAACGTCGAGGAGTTCCGCGAGATCGCGCAGCGCGGCCTCAGCCTCAGCCCGGTTCACGAAGTGCTGCTCGAGGAGTCGGTGATCGGCTGGAAGGAATTCGAGCTGGAGGTGATGCGCGACCGCGCCGACAACTTCGTCGTCATCTGCTCGATCGAGAACGTCGACCCGATGGGGGTGCACACCGGCGACAGCATTACCGTCGCGCCGGCGCTGACGCTCACCGACAAGGAATACCAGCGGATGCGCGACATCGGCCGGCGCATCATCCGCCGGGTGGGCGTCGAAACCGGCGGATCGAACATCCAGTTCGCGATCAACCCCGCCGACGGCCGGATCGTCGTGATCGAGATGAACCCGCGCGTCTCGCGATCGTCGGCGCTCGCGTCGAAGGCGACCGGCTTCCCGATCGCGAAGATCGCCGCCAAGCTCGCGCTCGGCTACACGCTCGACGAGATCCCCAACGACATCACGCGCCTCACCCCCGCGTCGTTCGAGCCGACCATCGACTACATCGTCGTCAAGGTGCCGCGGTGGGCCTTCGAGAAGTTCCCGCGCGCCGACCGCACCCTGACGACGCAGATGAAGTCGGTGGGCGAGGTGATGGCGATCGGCCGCACGTTCAAGGAAGCCTTCATGAAGGCGTTCCGGTCGCTCGAGCTCGGACGCGGCAACATGCTGTTCGCGAAGAGCGGTGGCCGCATCAACGCCACTGCCGCGATCGAACCGGAAGGCGACGACGGCGCCTTGCAGCGATCGCTGGCGGTGCCGAACGACCGCCGCATGTGGGCGCTGTTTTCGGCGCTCGATCGCGGCTGGACCATCGACGACATCCACCGCCTGACCCGGATCGACCGCTGGTTCCTGACCCAGTTCCAGCAGCTCGTCGAGCTGCGGCAGCAGGCGGGCATGGTCGGCCTGCGCGGCATCTCGAAAGAGATGATGCGGACGCTGAAGCGCGCGGGCTTCGGCGACTGGCAGCTGGGAAGCGTCCTCGGCGCCGACGAGGATGCGGTGCGCGCCGCGCGCCTCGAGCAGGGCCTGAGGCCCGCCTACAAGCGGATCGACACCTGCGCCGCGGAGTTCGAGTCCTTCACGCCGTACCTCTACGGCACCTACGAGAAGGAATGCGAAGCGGAACCGACCGCGCGTCAGAAGGTCGTGATCCTGGGCAGCGGCCCCAACCGGATCGGGCAGGGGATCGAGTTCGATTACTGCTGCGTGCACGCCGCGTTCGCGCTGCGCGAGGACGGCTTCGAGACCGTCATGATCAACTGCAACCCCGAGACGGTGTCGACCGACTACGACACGGTCGACCGGTTGTACTTCGAGCCGCTCACCTTCGAGGACGTCTCGGCGATCATCGCCCGCGAGCAGGAAGGCGGCGGCGAAGTGGCCTGCGTCGTCCAGTACGGCGGCCAGACGCCGTTGAAGCTCGCGCTGCCGCTGCAGCGCGCCGGCATCAGGATTCTCGGCACGTCGCCCGACTCAATCGATCTCGCCGAGGACCGCGAGCGCTTCGCGCAACTGCTGTGGGATCTCGGCATCCCGCAGGCGCCGAGCGGCACCGCCACCTCGCCGGAGGACGCGCGCGAGGTCGCGGCACGGATTGGCTTCCCGCTGGTGGTGCGCCCGTCGTACGTGCTCGGCGGCCGCGCGATGGCGATCGTCTACGACATGGCGGCGCTCGATCGCTACATGGCGACCGCGGTGCAGACCTCGCCCGAGCATCCCATCCTGATCGACAAGTTCCTGGAAGACGCCGTCGAGCTCGACGTCGACGCCGTGGCCGACGCGAGCGGCGCGGTGATCATCGGCGGCATCATGGAGCACATCGAGGAGGCGGGCATTCACTCCGGCGACAGCTCGTGCGTGGTGCCGCCGTACCGCGTCCCGGAGCGGCACCTGCAGTCGATTCGGGACTACACGCGGCGCATCGCGAAGGCCCTGAGCGTCGTCGGGCTGATGAACACGCAGTTCGCGATCAAGGACGAGACGGTCTACGTGCTCGAGGTGAATCCGCGCGCGTCCCGGACGGTCCCGTATCTGTCGAAGGCGACCGGCGTGCCGCTCGCGAAGATTGCCGCCCGCGTGATGGTGGGGAAGACGCTGGCGCAGCAGGGCCTCACCGAGGACCTCGAGGTCTCGGGGGTGTTCGTCAAGACGCCGGTGTTCCCGTTCGTCCGCTTCCCGGGTGTGGATACGATCCTGGGGCCGGAGATGAAGTCGACGGGCGAAGTGATGGGCGGCGCGGCGAGCTTCGGGAGCGCCTTCGCCAAGGCGCAGCTCGCGGCCGGCATGAAGCTGCCGGCGAAAGGCTGCGCGTTCATCAGCGTCAGCAACCACGACAAGCCCGCGGTAGTCCAGATCGCGCGCGACCTGCGCGCGCTCGGCTTCTCGCTGGTGGCGACGCGGGGCACCGCGACCTACCTCCGCGCGCACGGCATCGACGCGGAGATCGTGTTCAAGATCAACGAAGGGCGCCCGCACGTCGGCGACGAGATCACCAACGGCCGCGTGCAGCTCGTCATCAACACGCCGCTCGGGCGCGAGTCGTTCTTCGACGATCGCACGGTCCGCCGGATTGCGATGATGCAGCAGGTGCCGAGCATCACCACGCTGACCGGCGCGGCCGCAGCCGTCCAGGCGATCAAGGCGCTGCACACCGAAGGGCTGACGGTGCGATCGCTGCAGGAGTACCACAGCGAGGCGGTCCATAGATAAGGCCACAGAAGAACACAGAGGAACACAGAACAACACAACAAGAAGAGGCCGGGTCTTCGGAT
>JABFWM010000358.1 GCA_013362195.1 Acidobacteriota bacterium | reverse complement strand
GCGGCTCAGGGCTCAGGGCTCAGGGCTCAGGGCTCGAGAAAGCGCGGCTCAGGGTTCGCGCGGCGCGATGGCCGGCGAGCGCCGCGCTCTCAATTGTGCCCGGCAGTCCCGTGTCGATCCAGTCGCCGGCGAGAAAGAGCCCGTTGACGGGTGTCTCGACCGGGGGCCGCGGCGGCGCGCCCGGCGCGAGCGAGAACGTGGCGCGCTTCTCGCGGATCACGGTGCCGTGCCGCAGTTGCGCATCGCGGGCGCCCGGGATCGCGCCGGCCACCTCGCGCGCCGCCAGCGCGACGAGGGCGTCGGTCTCCATTCCGACGAGCGCGTCCGCGCCGCTGGACACGAGCGACAGGTGCGACGCGCGCTCGCCGAACGCCTGCCGCTTGTCGAACACCCACTGCATCGCGCGCCCCGGCAGTCCCACGAACCCATCGTCCATGACCGGCCGGTCGTACCAGAGATTCACGGTGACGATCGGCTTCGCGGGCATGCGCGAGGCGGCATCGAGCGTCCGGTCCAGCAGCGTGGTGTCGCCGGTGACGAGCTGCGGCAAGGCAAACCACGGCACCGCCGCGATCACCGCCATGGCGTCCACCGGCTCGCCCCGCACGTCGATGCCGGCGACGCGATCGCCGGCGACGCGAATGCGCGCGAGCGCGTGGGTGCGGACCAATCCGCCGCGTGATTCGATGTAGCGCCGCGCCGGCCACGCGTACATCTGGTGCAGCGGCGTCGCCGGCAACACGAGCGACGCGTCCGTCCGCTCCGCGCCGAACATCAGCGCCAGCACGCGCACGAATGGCGCGGCCGCGGCTTCGGATGGTGACTGGTTCAACGCCGCGACCGCGAGCGGCTCCCAGAGCCATTCGCGCAGGCGGCCCTGCTGGCCGTAGCGCGTCAGCCACTGCGACACCGTTTCGTGCGGCGGCGCCGCGTCCATCGAGTTGCGTCGCGCCCGCAGCAGCGGTGCGGCGAGACGCAGCGCGCGGAGTCGATCGGCCCAGGGGAGCGCGTCCCAGCGGAGAATCGCGCCGAGCAGGTGAAGCGGCGATGGCAGCCGCGGACATTTCAGGACGGATCGCCGGGCGTTCGCATCGAGATACGGCACCTCGAGCGCCGGCTGCACGAAGACGTTCGCTTCGGCGCCGACGCGGCGCAGGAAGGCGAAGGTCTCGTGATAGCACCCGAACAGGACGTGCTGCCCGTTGTCGACGAGCTCTCCGGTCTCGCGATCGACGAACGCGGTCGCGCGTCCACCGAGCTCGCCGCGCGCCTCGAGCACGACGACGCGCTTTCCCGTTTCCGCCAGCGCGCTGGCCGCTGCCAGTCCGGCAACGCCGCCGCCGACGATGGCCACGTCATAGCGGCTGGACGTCACGCGGTTCTCATTCGAGCGTCGTTCGCGGAAGAACAATGGGAGATCGGGGGCACGCGCTCACGCCCGTCGCAGCAGCGATCCGAGAAAGGTCCGCGCCGCGATGAGCGCGCGCCGCGGCCTCGGCACCCGGACGCGCGACGAGAACACGTCGTAGCCGGCCCGCTCGATGCGATCGAGGATCGCCCGGTAGATCGCACCCATGATCTGCGCGGCGACCAGCCGTCGCGCGTCTTCCGCCGGCAGCGCCGCCGCCGCCCGCGCGTAGTACTCGCGCGCGCGCTCGGCCTCGAAGGCGAGCAGCCGCTTCACCGCGTCGGATCGCACGCCGCCGCCGGCACGCGCGGCTTCCGCCTGCAGGTCCTCTTCGCGGCAGCCGCACCGCGCGAAGTCCTCGAGCGGGATGTAGACGCGGCCGCGCGCGAGATCCTCCGGCACGTCGCGCAGGATGTTGGTCAGCTGCAGCGCGACGCCAAGGTCGATCGCGTACTGCCGCGTGCGCGGGTTGCGATAGCCGAATATCTCGACAGAGATCAAGCCGACCGCGGAGGCGACGCGGAGGCAGTACTCGCGCAGATCGGCGAACGTCTGATAGCGCACCGTGCGCAGGTCCATCTCGACGCCGTCGATGAGCGCCTCGAACGCGTCGCGCGGCAGGTGAAATCGCCCGATGAACGGCTGCAGCGCCCGTCCCTCGTCGGTGCGCGGGGTCGATCCATCGAAGCACTGCGCCAGCTCGGTCCGCCATCGCGCCACCTCGCCGGCAGGATCCGCGTCCCGCGTTTCGTCGACCGCATCGTCCACGGCGCGGCAGAACCGCCAGACGGCGACGATCGCGCGCCGCTGCTCCGGCGGCAGCACCAGAAACGAGTAATAGAAGTTGGTGTCCTGGGCCATCTACTTGCGCGCGACGCCGCGATCGGCGGAAGCGGCGGCTGGCGCGACGGGCGCCGGACGGGACGTCCGCCAGGTCACCATCTTCGTGAGGATGGCGGGCACGTCGGCGGCGCTCAGCACCGGACGCGAGCCGAACACGTCGTATCGCGATGCCTCGAACCTGTCGAGCACGCGCACGCCGCCGAGCCACGTCGCGCGCAGCTCCCACCGGAGGCGCCCGTCAACGCCGTCGCAGACGCCGCGTCCGCGGGCGAACAACGCGCGGGTCCGGCGCGACGCCTCGGCAAGCGCCGCACGCCATTCCGGTGTGAGACGGCGTGCCTCGAGGTCGGACAGGCGCGCGCCGGGCGGCTGCCACACGTCCGCGGAAACGTAGAGACGTCCCCTGCCCCAGTCGATGGCGAAATCCTGCCAGAAGTTCGTGAGCTGCAGGGCCGTGCACAGCGCATCGGATGCGGCATCGAGTCCGGCGTCGTCGCGTCCGGCGACGCGCAGCACGAGGCGCCCGATCGGGTTCGCGGAACGGCGGCAGTAGTCCAGGACGTCCGCCCACGTCGCGTACTGCTTGACGGTCACGTCCTGGGCGAAGGCGCTGATCAGATCGTCGAACAGCGAGACCGGCAGGCGGCATTCGGCGATCGTGTGTCGAAGCGCCACGAACACCTCGGCATGCGGCGCGTTCCCTTCCGTTGTCCGTGTGTATCCGTGTGCGCCGGTGGTCGATGTATCCGTGGTGTGCAGGCGGCGCCGCCACGCTTCCAGGCGGCGCAGGCGCTGCGCGGGCGGGTCGTCGCCCTCGTCGGCGATGTCGTCGGCGATGCGCGCGAAGGCGTAAATGGCCGCGATGTGCGGCCGCATGCGGCGCGGCAGCAGGCGCGACGCCACGGGAAAGTTCTCGTAGTGCTCGCGGGCGAGGCGCTCGCAGTACGCGTAGGCGTCGTTCACCACTCGGCGTCTGCGATGCCGGCGCGGTGGTTGGCGGCGCGGGCCATGACGAACAGCAGGTCGGAGAGGCGATTGACGTAGGTCAGCAGCTCCGGCTCGAAGGCGCCGCGGCCGTCGATCTGCTCGAGCGCGACCATCGCGCGCTCGGCGCGGCGGCACACCGTGCGGGCGACGTGCAGGGTGGCGCCGCCCGGCGATCCGCCGGCCAGGATGAAGCGCCGGAGCGGCGGCAGCGAGGTCTCCAGCGCGTCGATCCACTGCTCGAGCCGTGCGATGTCGTCCGCCGCGACGGCCGCCCTGGTCACGCGCTCCGCGATGCGATGCGCGGGATCGGCGAGGCGCGCGCCCACCGCGAACAGGTCGCGCTGAATGCGCTCCAGCATCGCGGTCAGCTCGGCATCGGTCAGCGCCGCCCGCGCGAGACCGATCCAGGCGTTGAGCTCGTCGACGTCGCCGTAGGTCGCGACGCGGCGATCGGACTTCGGCACGCGGGTCCCGTCGAACAAGCCGGTCTCGCCGCTGTCGCCGGTCCTGGTGTAGATTTTCACCGGTTGACGATTATAAAGAAGAAGCCAGAGGCGCGCGGGCCGATCCGCCGCGCGCGCTCGACCCCACCCACGCTGTCCGCCGCGGACCGCCAGCGGTTTCGGCGCCGGCTGCTCGACTGGTATCGGCGCAACGGCCGCGATCTTCCGTGGCGCCGCACGACCGATCCCTACCGCATCCTCGTCTCCGAAGTGATGCTCCAGCAGACGCAGGTCGATCGCGTGCTGCCGAAGTACGAGGAATGGCTCGGCAAGTACCCGACGCTCGAGGCGCTCGCCGCCGCGGCCGAAGACGACGTCACGGAGACGTGGCGTCCGCTCGGCTACAACATCCGCCCGCGGCGGCTGCACGCGATTGCCCGCGAATCGGTCGCGCGCTATGGCGGATCGCTGCCCGCCGACGAATCGACGCTGCGCTCGTTCAAAGGGATTGGCGAGTACACCGCGGGTGCGGTGCTCAGCTTCGCGTTCGGGCAGCGCGCGGCGATTCTCGACACCAACGTCGCGCGCGTGCTGTTTCGGGTGTTCGTCGGCCGCGGCAGCCCGAAGACGCACGCGATGAAGCGCACGCTCTGGGATCTGTCGCGGGCCGTGCTGCCGCAGCGCCACGTCTTCGATTTCAATCAGGCGCTCATGGATTTCGGCGCCACGCTCTGCGTCGCACGCAAGCCGAAGTGCCTGATCTGTCCGATGCGCCCGAGCTGCGCCGCCTATCCGTTCAATCCCGAGAACGAGCGGGCATGACCGGCGCGGACCGCCCGCGCCTGATCGTGACCGCGGCGGTGATCGAGCGTGACGGGTGCTTCCTCGTCACGCGGCGGCTGAAAGGCACGCACCTCGAAGGACATTGGGAGTTTCCGGGCGGCAAGTGCGAGCCGGGCGAGTCGCTCGAGGCCTGCGTCCGCCGCGAGCTGGTCGAGGAGCTCGGATCGGACGCGACCGTTGCGGGCGAGCTCCTTGCCGTCACTCACGAATATCCCGAACGCATCGTCGAGCTGCACTTCCTCGCGTGCCATCTCGCCGACGAGCCATTGCCGCTGCTTGGGCAGGAGATGCGGTGGGTCGATCGCGCCGACCTCGCGTCGCTGCAATTTCCCCCCGCCGACGACGAGTTGGTCGCGTTGTTGCGGCGCGTCTGAAGACCCGCCCTACGTTCCCGGCGCGTCTGAAGACCCGCCCTACGTTCCCGGCGCGTCTGAAGACCCGCCACACGTTCCGGCGCGTCTCAAGACCCGCCCTACCTTCCGGCGCGTCTGAAGACCCGCCCCACGTTCCGGCGCGTCTGAAGACCCGCCCTACCTTCCCGGCGCGTCTGAAGACCCGCCCTACCTTCCGGCGCGTCTGAAGACCCGCCCTACCTTCCCGGCGCGTCTGAAGACC
>JABFWM010000549.1 GCA_013362195.1 Acidobacteriota bacterium | reverse complement strand
ACAGATCACGCGCTGGGTCCCGAACATCATCCTGTTGCCGCTGGGAATCGCCGCCCTGATCTGGCGCGCACGGTGGGCCGAAGGACGGCTGCCGCTGCGCTCGGTCGCCGCCCTGGGACAACGCGCCGCGCAGCGCTGGAAGGCACGATCCGCGCGCGCCGACGCGGCGCCGCGGCTGTCAGGGGCACGCCCCGCCGAGCCCGTCGCACGGAAGGGCGCGCCCGTGCTCGTGATCCGCATCCCGCGTATCACGTGGCTGGCGCCGAACATTCTCGATCGCTACATCAGCCGCATCTACCTGCGCAGCGCGGCAATTGCGTTCGCGGCGCTGCTCGGCCTCTTCTACATCTCCACGTTCGTCGACCGCGCCGAAAAGATCTTCAAGGGCCAGGCGACGAGCGCGAAGGTCGCGGTGCTGCTCCTCTATTCGACGCCGCAGTTCGTCTACTACGTCATTCCGATTGCCGCGCTGCTCAGCGTGCTGGTTACCTTCGGCCTGCTCAGCCGGACCAGCGAGCTGTCGGTGATGAAGGCCTGCGGCATCAGCCTCTACCGGATCGCCGCGCCGCTGCTGCTGCTGTCAATCGCGTGGAGCGCGGTGCTGTTCGGCCTCGAGCAGCAGGTGATGGCGCGCGCGAACCGCCGCGCCGAAGCCATCGACGCGGAGATCCGCGGCCGGCCGCCGCGCACGTTCAACCCGCTGGCGCGGCAGTGGCTGATCGGGCGCGACGGCGCCATCTATCACTACACCTACTTCGATCCCTCGCGCCTGACGATCGACAACATGACGATTTACCGCCCCGCGGCGGCGGGCTGGCAGCTCGCCAGCCAGACGTTCGCGCAGCGCGTCACCTGGACCGACGGCCAGTGGCAGGCCGTGGACGAGTGGCAACAGGATTTCACCGTCCAGGGCGCGAAGTGGCGGGCCATGCCCCGCGGCGATCTGGCACTCGAAGCGCCCGACTACTTCGAGACCGAACAGCCGCTGGCGGAAATGATGACGGTGCCGCAGCTCAAGGGCTTCATCGACGAGCTCTCCGCCAGCGGCTTCAACATCGTCCCGCTGAGCGTGGAGCTCCAGAAGAAGCTGGCCTTCCCCTTCGTCACCGTGGTGATGACGCTGCTGGCCGTGCCGTTCGGCATGACCACCGGCAAGCGAGGCACGCTGTACGGGATCGGGATCGGGATTGTGATCGCGCTGTCCTACTGGATTGCCGTCGGCGCGTTCGCGGCCGTCGGCAAAGCGGGCCTCCTGGCGCCCGTCCTGGCCGGCTGGGCCCCGAACGTCATGGCCGCGGGCAGCGCCGCCTACTTGCTGCTGACCGCGCGAACCTGACGATCAGGTCTTGCGCGCGCGCGGGGCAATGTCCTCCAGCGCTTCAATCAGGTCGCTTGCGAGCAGGCCGTTGCGGAACGCCTCCCGGAGCGCCCGCTCGGCAATCTGTCTGGCCACGGCCGCCGGTTTGTGCCGCGCCTCGCGGTTCGGCGCGGCCGCGAACGCCCCGAGCCCCTTCCGCATCTCGATCACTCCCTCCTGCGTGAGCGTCCGATACGCGTGCTGCACCGTGTTCACGTTCAGTTTCAATTGCTCCGCGAGATCCCGGGTGGAGGGCAGCGGCTCGCCGGTCTTCAGGATGCCGACGGCGATCGCCCGCGTGACTTCGTCGGCGATCTGACGGTATGCCGGCCTGGGATCGTCCCGCTTCAGCTCGATGAACATATGCGGCGCATCGTACCACGCTAGCGATCTAGTTCACTATTGGAATATTAACATAGTGCACTAGTTGCCTAGCGCAGGAGCGCAACTTCTGCCCCCACCCGGCGGCCGGCGTCCCCCGGGTGCGCAGTGACGAGATCCACGACGAGCAGCACGGACGTGAAGGCGGCGGCGGCGAACGGCTCCCACGTCCCTTCGACCTTGCGGAACCGCGTCGCGGGGATCGTCGCCGTGTCGGCGGTCGTGTCGACGTAGGTCGAGGTGCGCCAGCGCTGCCCGTCGGCGCGGCGGAGCTGTACGGCGACGCGCATCGGCCGCCCGGCGAGGAGCCGAACGCGGACGGCGCTGAAGTCCGCGGGCGTGAGCGGCGCCGACAGCGCCACGTATTGGCTGGCGCGCGCACCGGGCGCGAGGCGGAACGACAAGGCCGGCGGCTGACCCGCTATCGTGGCCGAGGAAGCCGGGTCTTTCTCGAGGCGCCACGCCGCCGGATCGATCGTTTGCTGCACCGTCGCCGGTGGAAGGTGTGCCGGCGGGGGCGCCGGCGGAAGAAAGTAGATGGGATTGCTCACGAGCCACGGAACGCGCGGCGTGCCGGGCGCCGAAGGCAGATTGACCTCGACGCGGAACGCGCCCTGCCCCGCTCCGAGACGCGCGTGCAGTTCCTGCGTACCGTCCGGCGCGAAACGCCGCGATGCCCCCACCGCGGCGATGCCGCCGCGGCGCGCCGACGCCGAGTCATCGACGATCGCCACTTGCGCGGTGGTGGGCGCGAGCACTCGCGCGACCAGTTGCGCAGGCGTACCGGCGGGTGCCGCGCCGCCCATCTCGACGCGACCGGCGGCGGTGTCGGCGTAGAACTCGAGCAGCCCGGGCGCCGCGAGCGCGTCGATGGCCGTGAACACGTTGCCCTCACGGATCGCCGTCAGCAGCACCCGCCCGTCCGCCGCGGCGTCGCCGGTCAGGCTGCGATCGAGACGCACGCGGATGCTGAACGTGCGGAAGCTGGCCTCGTAGCTGGGGACGTTCGCGACGGCGCGACGGGCGCCGTCTTCCACGGCACGGCCGATCCCCCCGTGCGCATCCAGCGCGGCCAGCGCGACGACGCGCCGGGTGCGCACCATCGCGTCCCACCGGCCGAGCGTGACCGGGCGGTCCAGCATCATCGCCAGCGCCGGACCCGGACGAACCAGGTAGCCGATCAACGCGCGGGTCAGCGATCGCCGCGACTCGTTGCGCCACTCCGTGTCGGCGCTGAGCCACTCGATCCCGTCAATCGGCGAGACGGTGTCCCGCCAGTGCAGCGACTCCTTCGGGGAATCCGGGTGTGCCGCGATGCCGAAGCCGCCGAGGCGGGCAACGTCCTCGACCACCGCCGACGCTGCCCCGCCGAGCGGATACGGCGCGGGCCGCATCCCCAGCGCGACGTAATGGCCGTCGTCGGTGCTGATCTCGACGCCGTCGATGCAGAGGACGCCATGACGATAGGCGGGCGGATCGGGTGCGCGCGTCCCGTCGCCGTGATCGGTGAAGATCACGAACTGCAGACCGGCGCGCCCGGCGGCAGCAGCAACCGCGTCCGCGTCGGCGGCCCCGTCCGATCGCGACGTGTGTACGTGGTACGCGCCGGCAGGCGTGCGCGAAGCCGCGCTGCGCCACGCGGACGTATCGAGCGCAATCGGCCGGTCTGGAAGCAGGAGGCTGACGACGAGGAGGGCAACGGCGCTGGCCGCCACGATGGCGGCCAGCGCGCGTGTGGGGGTCGTCACTCGAGCGGACGGGTGGACGGGATTACCGTCCCGCGTCCGCGCCGAGCGCCGCCGCCTTGTCGGTGCGTTCCCACGTGAACTCCGGCTCGCTGCGGCCGAAGTGTCCGAAGGCGGCGGTCTTCTTGTAAATCGGCCGGCGCAGATCGAGCGACTCGATGATGCCGCGCGGCGTCAGCTTGAAGTGCGCGCGCACCAGCTCGCTGATCCGTTCGTCGGCCACCTGCCCCGTCCCGAAGGTGTCGATCAGCACCGACACCGGTTCGGCGACGCCAATCGCATAGGCCAGCTGCACCATGCAGCGGTCGGCCAGACCGGAGGCGACGACGTTCTTGGCAACGTAGCGCGCCATGTAGCACGCCGAGCGATCGACCTTGGTCGGATCCTTGCCCGAAAAGGCGCCGCCGCCGTGCGGCGCGGCCCCGCCGTAGGTGTCGACGATGATCTTGCGGCCGGTGACCCCCGCGTCTCCGTGCGGTCCGCCGACGACGAAGCGGCCGGTCGGGTTGATGAGGACGCGGGTCTTGCCGTCCATCATGTCGGCGGGAATCACGCGCGACACGATCTTGTCGATAACGTCCTCGCGGAGCGTGTCGTTGCTGACGCTGGAGCTGTGCTGCGTGGACACGACGACGGTGTCGACGCGGACCGGCTTGCCGTTCTCGTATTCGACGGACACCTGCGACTTGCCGTCGGGCCGCAGGTACTCGAGGACGCCGTCGCGGCGCGCGCACGAGAGCCCTTTCACCAGTTTGTGCGCGAGCATGATCGGCATCGGCATCAGCTCGGGCGTCTCGGTGCAGGCGTAGCCGAACATCAGCCCCTGGTCGCCGGCGCCGCCGGGGTCCACGCCCTGGGCGATGTCGGGCGACTGCTCGTGGATGGACGAGAGCACGGCGCACGTTTCGGAGTCGAACCCGAACTTCGCGCGGGTGTAGCCGACCTCCTTGATGGTGTCGCGCACGATCTTCGGAAAATCGACGTAACAGCTCGTCGTGATCTCGCCGGCGATGATCGCCAGCCCCGTCGTGACCAGCGTTTCACACGCCACGCGGCCGACCGGATCCTGCGCGAGAATCGCGTCGAGGATGGAATCAGAAATCTGGTCGGCGATCTTGTCGGGGTGCCCTTCCGTCACCGACTCCGACGTGAAAAGGTAACGACCATTCCGGCTCATGTTCGATTCGAGCTCCTTCTTCCAGGCAAAAATACTGCGGTAGAACCTATCAACTGTAGCATATCGGGCGGCTATTTTCGCGGGTGAAACTTGTCGTACACGGCGCGGAGCCGCGCCTCCAGCACGTGCGTATAGATCTGCGTCGTCGACAGGTCGGCGTGCCCCAGCATCATCTGAATGGCGCGAAGATCGGCGCCGCGTTCGAGCAGGTGGGTGGCGAACGAGTGCCGCAGCACGTGCGGACTGATGTCGCGGGTGACGCCGGCCTTCAGACCGTACTCCTTCAGGATTTTCCAGAACCCGACGCGCGAGAGCTGACTGCCGCCCCTGGCGTTCACGAAGAGCCACGGGGACCTGCGCGTCTTCAGCAGCGCCGGGCGGCCCTCCGCGATGTAGCGGCGGATCCAGTCCGCGGCCTCGTGGCCGAGCGGGACGATGCGCTGCTTGTCGCCTTTCCCGATGCACGTCAGATAGCCGCCATCGAGATTGAT
>JABFWM010000681.1 GCA_013362195.1 Acidobacteriota bacterium | reverse complement strand
GCGCACCTGCCGCAGCCGCGCCGCCGCTCAAGGTTCCGGCGCGCATCTACATCGTTCGCGGCATCGCGAAAGGCGGCCGCGCGGGCTCGCCATCCGGCCGCGCCATCGTGCCGCTCGTCGCGCCGCCGCCGCCCCCGGACGCGCTCTCGACGTCATTCAACGAGACCGCCGTCGCGATCGCGTGGCTGCCGCCGGTCGCCGAAGCGACGTCGATCCTGCCGCTGAAGTTCAACGTCTACGGCGCGCCCGGCGAGAGCGCTCCCGTGGCAGACGCGCAGGCGGCGGTCGCGCCCACGCCCCTCAACCCAGCGCCCCTGGACGCGGCCGCCTACGAACACGCCGGCGCCGCGTCGGGCGTCGAGCAGTGCTTCGTCGTGCGCACCGTCGAGACCGTCGGCGGCGCGACGGTCGAAGGCGAGCCGTCGCGGCGGGCGTGCGTGACGCCAAAGGACATCTTTCCGCCGGCCGCGCCGAAGAACCTGTCGGCGGTGGCCGGGCCCGGTGCGATCAACCTGATTTGGGACGCGAACACCGAAGCGGATCTCGCCGGCTATGTGATCTTGCGCGGCCTCGCGCCCGGTGACACACTGCAGCCGCTGAACGCCGAGCCCACCCGCGACACGCGCTTCCGCGATACGACGGTCTCGCCGGGCGCGCGCTACGTCTATGCGATCGTCGCCGTCGACCGCGCCGGCAACCGCAGTGCGGCGTCGCCGCGCGTGGAAGAGGCCGCCCGATGAGCGCCGGCCGCCGGTTCTACCGCATCGACTATCGAGGGACACCGCGTCATGCGATTGAGGCGGACGGATCGTGGCGACTGCTCGAAGGCGATCTCTTCGGCGCGTACGAGCCCGGCGAGGTCGTCAGCGCCCACGACCATCGCCTGCTTGCGCCGGTCGTGCCCTCGAAAATCGTGGCCATCGGCCTGAACTACAAGGACCACGCGGCCGAGCAGGGCAAGCCGCTTCCGCAAGAGCCGATGATGTTCCTCAAGCCGTCGACCGCGGTCGTCGGTCCGGGCGAGGCCATCGTGCTTCCGGACGGCGCCGGCCGGGTGGATCACGAGGCGGAGGTGGGGGTGGTGATCGGCCGCCGTGCCGCTCACGTGCCGGAACAGGCCGCGCGAGATTATATTCTGGGGCTGACGTGCCTCAACGACGTGACCGCGCGAGCGCTGCAGAAGAAGGATGTGCAGTACACGCGCGCGAAAGGGTTCGACACGTTTGCGCCGGTCGGGCCGTGCATCGCGTCAGGCCTCGATTATCGCGGGGCCGGCGGGATTCCGGTTGAAGGCTGGGTGAACGGCACGCGTCGGCAGTCGTCGACGACGAAAGAACTGGTATTTTCCATCGATCGGCTGGTCGCGTTCGTGACCGCGGTCATGACGCTGCTGCCCGGCGACATCATTGCCACCGGCACGCCGGCGGGCATCGGCCCGCTGGCGGCAGGCGATCGCGTTACCGTGAAAGTCGGGGGCGTGGGCGAACTGACGAATCCGGTCTCCGCCGCCGCGCGCTCTCGAGGAGCAGGGACATGAAACTCTTCATCGATTCCGGCAGCCTGAAAGACATCCAGACCCTGGTGCCGCTCGGCATCATCGACGGCATCACGACCAACCCTTCGCTGCTGGCGAAGGAACAGGGGAACTATCGCGAGATCCTCAAGAAGATCTGCGACATCGTGCAGGGGCCGGTCAGCGCCGAAGTCGTCGCGACCGACTTCGACGGCATGATGCGCGAAGGGCGCGACCTCGCGAAAATCGACGAGCACATCGTCGTCAAGGTGCCGTTCACCCGTGACGGCGTCAAGGCGTGCAAGGCGCTCTCGGACGAAGGCACCCGCGTCAACGTGACGCTGGTGTTCTCGCCGGCGCAGGCGCTGCTGGCCGCGAAGGTGGGTGCGACCTTCGTCAGCCCGTTCGTCGGCCGTCTCGACGACATCGCGACCCCGGGGATGCAGCTGATCCACGAAATCGTCGAGATCTACAGCCACTACGAGTTCGCGACCGAGATCCTCGTCGCGAGCACGCGCGGCCCGATGCACATCGTCGAAGCGGCGCGCATGGGCGCCGACATCTGCACGTGCCCGCCGGCGGTGATCGACTCGCTGTTCAACCACCCGCTGACCGACATCGGCCTGAAGAAGTTCCTCGCGGACTGGGAGAAGGCGCAGGCGGCGCTGGCGGGGAAGGCGTAATGGCGCACCCGAAGGTGGGCGTCGTGGCGCACCCGAAGGTGCGCCCAGCACCTGTTCCCTGCAGGCCGGGTCTTTAGCGACCCGGCACTCATGGACCCGCTGAAGCACCTCGAAGATCTCGAACGGCGTGCGGAGCTCGGGGGCGGCGCAGACCGCCTCCGCCGCCAGCACGAAGCCGGCAAGCTCACTGCCCGCGAACGGATCGACTTCCTCTTCGACCCCGGCACGTTCCAGGAAATCGACAAGCTCGTCACCCATCGCTGCCGCGATTTCGGCATGGACGATCCGGATCTGCTGATTCCCGGCGACGGCGTCATCGCCGGGCAGGGCCGGATCGAAGGGCGTCCGGTCTACGCGTTCGCGCAGGATTTTTCGGTCTTCGGCGGGTCGCTGTCCGAGACGAACGCCGCGAAGATCGTCAAGATCATGGATCTCGCGATGAAGATGGGGGCGCCGATCGTCGGCCTGAACGACTCCGGCGGCGCGCGCATCCAGGAGGGCGTGCTCTCGCTCGGCGGCTACGCGGACATCTTTCTCCGCAACACGCTCGCCTCCGGCGTCGTCCCGCAGATCTCGGCGATCATGGGGCCATGCGCCGGCGGCGCGGTGTATTCGCCGGCGATCACCGACTTCACCGTCATGGTCGACGGCACGAGCTATATGTTCGTGACCGGCCCCGACGTCATCCGGACGGTCACCCACGAGGCAGTCACCAAAGACGAACTCGGCGGCGCGATGACCCACAACGCGACGAGCGGCGTCGCGCATTTTGCCGTGCCCGACGATCGCGAATGCCTCCGGCTGGTTCGCGAGCTGCTCGGCTACCTGCCGGGCAACAACATCGACGATCCGCCGCGGCGCGACACCTCGGATCCGATCGATCGCGAGGACGACGCGCTCGACCGCCTCGTTCCCGAATCGCCGACGCAGCCGTACGACATGCTCGACCTCGTGCACGCGGTGGCCGACGACGGGGCGTTTCTCGAGGTGCACCGCCACTACGCGAAGAACATCATCATCGGCTTCGCGCGGCTTGGCGGACGATCGGCCGGCGTCGTCGCCAATCAGCCGGCGCACCTGGCCGGCACGCTCGACATCGACGCGTCGGTGAAGGCGGCGCGCTTCGTCCGTTTCTGCGACGCGTTCAACATCCCGCTCGTCACCTTCGAGGACGTGCCGGGCTTTCTGCCCGGCACGCGGCAGGAGTACGGCGGCATCATCCGCCACGGCGCGAAGCTGCTGTTCGCGTTCGCGGAAGCGACGGTGCCGAAGGTGACGGTGATCACGCGCAAGGCGTACGGCGGCGCGTACTGCGTGATGTCGAGCAAGCACATTCGCACGGACGTGAACTTCGCCTGGCCGACGGCGGAGATCGCGGTGATGGGCCCGGAAGGCGCGGTCAACATCCTCTACAAGCGCGAACTCGAGAAGGCGGCGGACCCGCAGGCGGTGCGCGCGGCAAAGATCGCAGAGTTCCGCGACAAGTTCGCCAACCCGTACGTCGCGGCGGAACGCGGCTTCATCGACGAAGTGATTCGTCCGCGTCAGACGCGCGCGAAGCTGATTGCGGCGCTCGGCGCGCTCGAAACGAAGCGCGACAAAAATCCCCCCAAGAAACACGGTAACATTCCCTTGTGAAGGTCCTGATCGCGAACCGCGGCGAGATCGCGGTTCGCGTCGCCCGCGCGTGCCGTGAGATGGGGCTGCGGACCGTGGCCGTGTATTCGGACGCGGATCGCGGCGCCCGGCACGTGCGCGACGCCGATCAGGCCGTGCACATCGGGCCGAGTGCGGCGTCCGAGAGCTACCTTCGCATCGATCGGCTGCTGGACGCGGCGCGCGCGAGCGGCGCCGACGCGGTGCATCCGGGCTACGGCTTCCTTGCCGAGAACGCGGCGTTCGCACGGGCGTGCCGCGACGCGGGCCTGATCTTCATCGGTCCCTCGGCCGACGCCATCGAGAGCATGGGCAGCAAGACGCGCGCCCGCGCGATCGCGCGGCGGGCCGGCGTCCCGGTCGTTCCCGGCACCGATGATCCCCTCGACGCGGCGGCGAGCGAGGGGGAGATCCGCGCCGCGGCCGAGCGTGTCGGCTATCCGCTGCTCGTCAAGGCCGTCGCCGGCGGCGGTGGCAAGGGCATGCGCGCCGTCGACGAGGGCGGCGGGATCCTGGATGCCGTGCGCGTGGCGCGCTCGGAGGCGGGGTCCTCGTTCGGCAACACCGCTGTCTACTTCGAGCGACGGCTGCAGCGTCCGCGCCACATCGAGATTCAGCTGCTCGCCGATCACCACGGCACGATTCTGGCGTTCGTCGAGCGCGAGTGCTCGATTCAGCGCCGCCATCAGAAGCTCGTCGAGGAATCGCCGTCGCTGGCCGTGACGCCGGAGCTGCGGCAGCGCATCGCGTCGGCGGCGGTCAAGGCGGCGAGGAGCGCAGGCTACACGAACGCGGGCACGATCGAGTTCCTGCTCGACGAGGACGGATCGTTCTACTTCCTCGAGATGAACACGCGCCTGCAGGTCGAGCATCCGGTGACCGAGCTGGTGACGCGCGTCGACCTGGTGCACTGGCAGCTGCGCCTCGCGAGAGGCGAACGGCTCTCGATCGATCCCGACCGCGCGATCACGCCGCACGGCCACGCGATCGAATGCCGGATCATCGCCGAGGATCCGGACCAGGGATTCCTGCCGTCGCCCGGCCTGGTGCGCGCGTTGCGCGCGGCGAGCGGGCCCGGCGTCCGCAACGACGCCGGCCTGGTCGGCGGCGAGGTGGTGCCGGTGTTCTACGACTCGCTGATCGCGAAGCTGATCGCATGGGCCGAATCGCGCCCCGACGCGATCGCGCGGATGCAGCGGGCCTTGCGCGAGTACGACGTGATCGGCATCAAGACCACGATTCCGTTCTTCCAGTGGCTGATGCGCGAACCGGACTATATCGACGGCCGGTTCGACACGACGTATCTCGATCGCGTGCTCGCGGATCGGCGTGGAGCACCCTTCACCACGATCAGCGAGACGGAAGCGCTCCACCTCACCATCGCCGCCGGTCTGGACGCCTGGTGGCGGGCCCACGGCGGCGTGGCGCCGGATCAGGCCGGACCGCAGAGTGCGTGGACGCGCGTGGCACGGCTCGACGCGCTTCGTGTCCGATGACGTTCGAGATCGAAGTGGACGGCCGCACGCGACACGTGTCGATCGAGCGCGCCGGCGGCGGGACCTTCCGGGTGTCGGTGGACGGCGCGCCGACGATCGTCGATGCGCGGCGGGTCGGCGAGTTCGGGGTCTCGCTGCTGTTTCCCGGCGACGCGCACGCGGTGACCGCCATCGATCTGACGCCAGGGTCCGCGCCCGGTGAGATGCTCGCGCATCTCGCCGGACGGACGGTGCCGGTCATCGTCAACGGGCGGCGGATGGCCCGCGGCGGCGCCGCCACGGGGAGTGCGCACGGCGAGCACCGGGTGACGGCGCCGATGCCCGGACGGGTCGTGCGCGTGCTCGTCGCCCGCGGCGACGAAGTGGCGGCCCGCCAGCCGGTGGTGGTCGTCGAAGCCATGAAAATGGAGAACGAGCTGCGCTCGCCGAGAGCAGGGCGCGTCAAAGAGGTCGAGGTCGTCGCCGGCGCCTCCGTCGAAGCCGGGCGGGTCCTCGTCGTCATCGACTAATCAGGGACCAGTGACCGAGGACCCGATCGCACCGGAGCCGAACGAGGCGCAGCCCGCTCCGGCGCCGGCCGCGCCGCCGCGGCGGCGCCGCAAGCACCCCGTGCTGCGCGTGCTCGGCATCCTCGTGGCGGTGATCGCCGCAGAGATGGTCGCGTCCCTCGTGATCGATCTCGGCCCGTCGCTGCGGGCACGCGCGGAGACCGCCGGCTCGAAGTATCTGAAGCGGCCGATGCACATCGGCAGGCTGAGCATCCGCCTCGTGACCGGCACCTTCATCGTCGAAAACCTCGTCATCGAGGGGCTGCAGCCCGCCGATCGTCCCTTCCTGAAAGCGCGCCGCATCGCGGTGAACATGCCGTGGTGGTCGATCTTCAGCCGCGAACTGGTCATCCAGGACGTGGACATGACCGACTGGGAGATGCTCGTCGAGCAGTTCAAGGACGGGCACAACTTTCCGAGGATCGTCCCCGAATCGAAGGGCCCGAAAGGGCGGAAGCGCTTCACGACGACCGTGCGATCGGTGATCGCGCGCAACGGCCAGTTCACCTACGAGGATCACGGCACGCCGTGGAGCACGGTCGCGCGCAACCTGAACGTCTCGGTGTGGAAGGGATTCGACACCTATCGCGGCACCGCGCAGTTCAGCAACGGGACCGTGGCGATTCAATCGTATCGTCCGTTCCGCGCCGACATGGAAACGGCGTTCAAGATCGACGGCGGCAAGGTGATCCTCGATCGCATCGATCTCCGGAGCGAGGGAGCACAGACCGCGGTCACCGGCTACGTCGATCTCGCGCGCTGGCCCGAGATGCTCTACAACGTGCGGTCGCACCTCGATTTCCCGACGCAGAAGGCGATCTTTTTCAACGAGATGCACTTCGGCGTCACCGGGCAGGCCGACTTCACCGGCACGTTCCACTTCTTCAAAGGGGGCCGTGAGCTGAAGGGGCGGTTCACGTCGCCCGACGCCAGCGTCACGCTGGCCGGGAACGCCTGGCGGTTCCGGGACCTCGCCGGAGCGGTGCTGTGGATTCCCAGCAAGTTCGAGGTCTCCGACGTGACGACCGCGCTCTACGGCGGTCAGGCGACGTTCCTGTATTCGATGGCGCCGCTCGGCGCCGGCCCGCAGCATCCGACCCAGGTGGTGTGGGACGCGCGCTACTCGAACATCGATCTTGCGGCGCTGACCGACTTCCTTCAGACGCAGGGGCTGCGACTCGCCGGCCGCATCACCGGCCACAACCGCCTCGAGTGGCCGCTCGGAAAGTTCAGCGAGAAGCATGGGGGAGGGGAAATCGCGGCGACGCCGCCGCCCGGTGTGCGGCCGATGACACGGCAGGCGCCCGCCGATGTGATCGCGACCGTCGATCCGCTGCCGCCGGAGCAGGGGCCGTTCAATCCGCACTTCTGGATTGGCTACGTGCCGGTCGCGGGCACGATCGGCTACCGGCTCGATCCCGACTGGATCACCATCGGCGAGGCGAGCTGGGCGGCCACGGACAAGACCTACGTGGAGTTCTCGGGACGCACGGCGTGGCTGCAGCGCTCGCACATTCCCTTCCACGTGACCAGCGTCGACTGGCAGGAAAGCGACCGCCTGCTCGCGGGCATCATGACGGCGTTCGGCGCGCCGACGGGCAGCATTCCGATCGGCGGCCGCGGGCAGTTCGACGGCGTGATGCTGGAGGCGTTCTCGAAGCCGCGCATCGAAGGCCACTTCGAAGGCGACCGCATGCGCGCGTGGGACGTCGTGTGGGGGCACGGCGTCGCGGACCTCGTGATCCAGAACAGCTACGTGCGGATCTCGAAGAGCCTGATCGAACACGCGGGATCGCAGATCGCCGCCGAAGGCACGTTCTCGCTCGGGTATCCGCGCAGGGACAACGGCGAAGAGCTGAACGCGGTCGTGCGGATGTCGAAGCGGCCGCTCGCCGACCTGCGGCACGCCTTCGAGCTCGACGCCTATCCCGTCGACGGCCTCGCCAGCGGCGAGTACCACATCTGGGGCAGATACGAGACGCCCGACGGGTTCGGCCGCCTGCAGATCGATCAGGGCGTCGCCTACGGCGAGCCGTTCGACATCGCCACCGCGAACCTGCGGTTCGAGGGCAGCGGCGTGCGCCTGGATGCGATCGACGTGAAGAAGAGCACCGGGCGCGTCACCGGCGCGGCATGGGTGGGATGGGACGGCAACTACTCGTTCGACGCGAGCGGCTCGCGCATCCCGGTGGAATCGCTCGCCTCGATGTCGTTTCCGCGCGCGCCGCTGTCGGGGCTGCTGCAGTTCACCGCCACCGGCGCGGGGACCTTCGAGTCGCCTCGCTACGACGTGAAGTTGAGCATCGCGGACCTCTTCGCCGGCGACGAAGGGATCGGCCAGGTGACGGGTCGTCTGGCGATGCGCGGCGAGATGCTGACGCTCGAGATGGAGGCGGCTTCGCCGCGCTTGTCGGTCTCGGGAGCGGGACGCATCGCGCTGACGCCGGAGATGGACACCGAGATGACGTTCCGCGTCGCGGACACCTCGCTCGACCCCTACGTCCGCTTCTTCCAGCCGTCGCTGTCGCCGTTCACGACCGCCGTCGCCGACGGCACGATCCGGGTCGTCGGCGAGCTGGCAGACATCGATCACCTGCTCGTGGAAGCCAACGTGCAGCAGCTCCGACTGAAGCTGTTCGACTATCCGGCCCACAACGACGGCCCGATCAAGATCGCGCTCAATCAGCACCGGATCGACGTGCAGCGCTTCCGTCTCGCCGGGGAGGGCACCGCGCTCGAACTGGGCGGAGAGGTCTCGCTGCACGACCGCCGCGTCGCGCTGAACGCCTCCGGCGACACCAACCTCGGGATCCTGCAGGGCTTCTTCCGGGACGTGCGGAGCTCGGGCACCGCCTCGCTGAACGCGGAGATCCGCGGCGATCTCGACAAGCCGCTCTTCGCCGGCAACGCCACGATCAAGGACGGCCGGTTCCGCTACTCGACGCTGCCGCACAGCCTGCAGGCGATCAACGGCCGCCTCCAGTTCGACGCGCAGGGGATTCGCATCATCGACGCCGCCGCGGAGCTCGGCGGCGGCAAGGTGCAGTTCGGCGGCCGCATCGGGATGAAGGGCTTCGCGCTCTCCGACGTGAACGTCACCGCGACCGGCGAGCAGATGAACCTGCGCTATCCCGAAGGCTTCCGTTCGGTGATCGACGCGCAGCTCGCGCTGCGCGGCGAGATCGCATCGCCCGTGCTCACCGGCCGCGTCCTCATCGTCAACGGGGTCTACACGAAACGCTTCGAGCCGAACGTCGACGTGTTCAATTTCTCGGGCACGGCGCCCGCGCTGCCGGCGCCGGCCGGCCGCACCTCCACGCTGCCGCTGCGCTTCGACGTGCAGATTTCCGCGCCGTCGACGCTGCGGGTCGAGAACAATCTCGCCCGGCTGGTCTGCCGCGCCGATCTCACGCTCACCGGCACCTACGATCGCCCGCAGCTGTTCGGCCGTGCCGAGGTCGAGCGCGGCGACATCCTGTTCGAAGGCAATCGCTACGTCGTCACCCGCGGCACGATCGACTTCCTGAACCCGACGCGGATCGAGCCGTTCTTCGACATCGAGGCGGAAACGCGCGTCCGCGCCGCCTCGACGACGGCGGGCGCGGGCACCAGCGAAACCTATCGCGTCACCTTCGCGACGAGCGGCACGTTCGGCGGCCACATGAATCTGCAGCTCAACTCCGATCCGCCGCTGCCGACGGTCGACATCATCGCGCTGCTGTTCGGGCAGTCGCCGAACGTCGGCAACGCGGAGTTGAACGCGCTGCGTCCGTCGATGGTCACGCAGTCGGAAGAGGCGTTGCTGCGGCAGGCATTCGTGCGGCTGGCGGCCGGGCCGATTGCCGCCCCGGTCAGCCGCGTGCTCGAGCAGACGTTCGGGATCAGCACCGTCCAGATCGCGCCGAGCCTCGGCACCGAGAACGACCCGCTGACGCCGACCGCGCGGCTGATCATCGGCAAGCGGCTGTCGGACCGCGCCTACCTGACGTTCTCCCGCGCGCTGGGGACCACCAACCGCGAACAGATCATCATCCTCGAATACGATCAGACGCAGAACCTCGGGTGGGTGCTCACGCAGAACGGCGATCGCAACTTCTCCGTCGACTTCAGGGTCCGCCGGCAGATCTTCTGATGCGCGCCGTCGCCTTCGCGTTGCTCCTCGTCGCCGCGGCCGGCCCTCGCGCCGGGTGGGCCCAGGCCGCCGGCACGCCCGCCATCACCGCGGCCGGCTACGTGGGGCGGCCGGTCAGCGATGTCGCGATCACCATCGAAGGACGCGCGGCACTCGAGCCTGCGCTCTTCGAGCTCGTGGCGACGCGCCAGGGCCAGCCGCTGTCGATGACCGACGTGCGCGACACGGTGAAGCATTTCGCGAGCCTCGGCCGCTTCGAGAACGTGGAGGTCGAGGCGGAGAGTACTCCGGACGGCAGGGTGCGACTGACCTACGCGCTCTGGCCGATCCACGCCGTCACCGACGTGAAGTTCCGCGGCGATCTCCAGCTCTCGGAAGGCGCGCTGCGCGAGCGGATGGAGGAGCGCTTCGGGGCCACCCCGCCGATCGGCCGCGCCGCTGACGTCGCCGCCACGCTCGAGGACCTCTATCGCGACCGCGGCTATCTCGAAGCCGACGTGCGGCCGGCGCCGCCGATCGTCCGTCACGATCCGGATCGCACCACGCTCGTGTTCGACGTCAGCGCCGGCGCGCGCGCCCGGATCGCGCGCAGCACCGTCGTCGGCAACCCGCTCGAACCGTCGGCACAACTTCTCAATCGGCTCGAGCTCACGCCCGGGCGTCCCTATTCGCCCGCGGATATCCGCCGCGCGCTGGATGACCTGCTGCAGCGGCTGCGCCGCCAGCGCTACTACCAGGCGAGCGCAACCGTGGAATCCGCCGTCATCAATCCCGATCGGCGAAGCGCCGATCTGACGATCGCGGTCCGTCCCGGCCCTCTGGTCTCGGTCCGCTTCGAAGGCGATCCGATCCCGAAGGATCGCCTCGAACAGCTCGTGCCGATCGAACGCGAGGGATCGGTGAACGAAGATCTGCTCGAAGACGCCAAGAACCGGATCGCGTCGTATCTGGCGCAGCAGGGCTACTGGCGCGCGGAGGTCACGCATACCGAGCAGGAAGGGGCCGGAACGCTGGCGATCGTGTTTCAGATCCGGCGCGGCCCGCAGTACCACGTTGCCCCCGGCGGCGTCGAGCTGACGGGCAATGCGTCGGTTCCCGTCGAGACGTTCCGCCCCGCGCTGCGGACGCTGGGGGCGGGCGAACCGTTCGTCGCCTCGAAGCTCGACGCGATCGTCGGCGCGATCACGCGTGAGTACCAGGTTCGCGGGTTCGCGGCAATGAAGGCGCGGTCGGACGTCAGCGAAACGGGGCCCGGCCTCGTCCGCCCGGTCATCGTGATTGCCGAAGGGCCGCACGTGGCGGTCGGCACGGTGTCCGTGGCGGGCAACGCCGGCCTCAGAACGGAGCAGCTGCTCGTCAACGTCAGCTCGAAGCCCGGCGACCCGTACTACGGACCGAAGGTCGCCACCGATCGCGAAGCGCTGCTCGCGCTCTATGCCAACGCCGGGTACGCGGCCGCCCAGGTGACGATCACGCCCCGCCTGTCGCCGGACGGCACGCGCGCCGACCTGCCGTTCGTCATCGTCGAAGGCCCGCAAACCCTCGTCGATCACATCATCATTGTCGGGAACACCCGGACCGACGCATCGGTCATCCGTCGCGAGCTGCTCCTGCAGGAGGGCAAGCCGCTTGGGCTCGAGGACCTGCTCGAGAGCCAGCGGCGCCTGAGTGCGCTGGGGTTGTTCCGCCGCGTCCGCATCGCGCCGGTCTCGCACGGCGATTCCGGGGATCACGACGTCATCATCACGGTCGAGGAGGCGCTGCGCACCACGATCGGCTACGGCGGCGGCGCGGAGATCAACCGGCTGCTCGAAGCGGATCCCGTGACCGGTGAAGCGCGCGAGAACGTCGAATTCGCGCCGCGCGGCTTTTTCGAGATCGGACGCCGCAACATCGGCGGCCGGAACCGGACCGCGAACCTCTACACGCGCCTGAGTCTCCGGCCCAATCGAGACCTGAACAATCCCAGGACATTCGGGTTCGCCGAGTACCGCGTGATCGGTACCTACCGCCAGCCGCGGCCGTTCCGGGGCGCGGGAGATTTCACGGCGACCGCCGCCGTCGAGCAGGGCGTCCGATCGAGCTTCAATTTCAGCCGCAAGGGGGTGAATGCCGAGTTCGGCCGCCGGCTCTCGAACGTGCTGCGCGGCAGCGCCCGTTACGCGTTCAACACCACGCGCATCTTCGACGTGCAGCCCACCGACGATCCGGCGACACCGGGGCTGATCGAGCGCCTGTTCCCGCAGGTGCGGCTGTCCGCGTTTTCGGTCGCGCTCGCGCGCGATACGCGCGACGATGTCGTGAGTCCGGGGGCGGGCACGTTTCTGACCGGCGACGGCACCGTGGCCGCGCGGATCCTCGGATCGGAGGTCGGCTTCAGCAAGGCGTTCGTCTCGGGGTTCTGGTATCGCAATCTCGGACGCCCGCATCTGGTGTTGGCCACCGGCCTCCGGCTGGGGCTGGCGAGTCCGTTCGCGCGCCAATCGGCCGACGATCTGATCCAGCAGGTCCCCGCGAGCGAGCGGTTCTTCGCCGGCGGCGACACGACCATCCGGGGCTATGCGCTCGACAGCGTCGGCGCGCCGAACACCATCAGCGCGAACGGATTTCCGATCGGCGGCAATGCCGTCATCATCGTGAACGGCGAGCTGCGCACGCCGCTCTGGCGCGAAGTGGGGGCGGCTTTCTTCATCGACGGCGGCAACGTCTTCCGGCAGGCGTCCGAGATCGATCTCGGGCAGCTGCGCGGCGCGATCGGCTTCGGCCTGCGCTATCGTTCGCCGATCGGGCCGATCCGCATCGACCTCGGATTCAAGCTCGATCGGCGCGTCATCGGCGAACGGCTCGAGTCGCCGCGCGCGCTGCATTTCAGCATCGGCGAGGCGTTTTGAGCGCCTGCGGCCCGCTCGAGGCGACGTCGTGAAGCGCAAGCGAATCCCAACCACGAAGGCAGGCACGTCAACGATGTCGTTCGCACGAAAGCTCCCGGGCATCGCACTCATCGCGCTCTGCACGGCGGCGTCGATCGGCGCCGAGGTCATCGATCGCGTCATGGCGACGGTCAATCGGCAGGCGATCCTGTTGTCCGACGTCAACGCGGCGCGGCTGTTTCAGCTCGTGCCGCCGGCGGGCGGGGGCGATCCCATCGCGTCGACGCTCGATCGCCTGATCGAGCGATCGCTGATCCTCGAAGAGGTCGAACGCTATCAGCCGCCCGAGCCGGCGCGTGAGGAGATCGACACGCGACTCGCCGCGATCCGGCAGCGATTCCGCGCCGCCGACGCGTTCCCGCGGGCGCTGGCCACGGTCGGCCTCAGTGAGGAGCAGCTGCGCGGCTTCATCCGCAACGATCTGCGGATGGCGACCTACATCAACGAGCGCTTCGCGGAAACCGAGTCAGGTGCGCGCGAGACGCTGGTCGCCGAGTGGGTGGTGTCGCTGCGCCGCCGCGCCGAGGTCATCGTCCTCTACCTTCCTGGATAGCCGGCGCGCGTCACGGCGTCAGCTCGAGGATGCGCACGTTCGGTCCGGGGTGCTGGCGCGAGGGCGCAAACCGCGCGACCTCGCGTGCGCGGTCCGGCGCCGCCATCTCGGACGACAGCACCACGTACTTCACGCCGCGCGCCGCGTAGTCATCGGACGCGGCCGCCATTCCGCGCTTCGTGTAGTCGACGTGGTATTCGCGCGGCAGCGTCAGGAACGTCGTTTCGATGACCAGCTTCGTCCCGGCCGGGACATTGCCGAGGATCCAGTGGTAGGCAAGCTCCGTTGTCCATCGACGCGACAGCTCACGATCGAATTGAACCGCGACTGACGCGGGCCACCCCAGAAGGAGCAGCGCTGCCGCCGCCGTGATGCCGGCGCGGGCCGTCCGCGGAACGTCAAACGATCGGACGGCGGCGATGATCCCCGTCACCCCGACACCCGCAAGGATGGCAAGGAAGGGCAGGATCGGCAGCAGGTACCGTCCGTACACGAGCGACTGCCGTGCGATGAAGGCAAAGTAGATCACGGGAAACGCCACGACGAGCGCCCACCGCGCGCGGTTGGATCCCGTGACGAGGCTCGCGATCGCTAAGGCGAGGCCGGCGATGACCAGCAGGCTGCCGCCCCAGCCGAGCCCGTTGCGCAGGTGCTTGAGGTACGTCACCGCCGGCGCCTGCGCGGGCAGTGCGCCGGTGTATGCGCTGGCGAGGTGTCCGAACCCGTTGAGAAAGCCCGGCAGATCCAGCACGGTATACGGCGCCGCCATCAGGAATGCGGCGGCGAACGCGCCGCATACCATCGCGGTGACGCTCGCGCGCGATCGCGACAGCCGCCCGCTGCTCCAGCAGGCAAGGAGCGGGAGCAGCAGGGCAAGCCCGCCGGTGTACTTCGTCGCGGCCGCCAGTCCCGCAAGCGCGCCCGCCGCCGCGAAGGTGGCGGCGGCACCGCGTTCCGCCGCACGCAGCGACAGCACCAGCGCGCCCGTGACCAGCAGCGTCTGCGGCACGTCGGTCAGCACGTAGTGCGATTCGCGGACGTGCATCGGCATCACCGCCATCGCCGCCGCGGCGAGCAGCGCGGTCGCCATCCCCCATCGTCGGCCCGCCCGGTACACGAGCCAGACCGTCGCGGTGCCGGCCATCGCCGTGATCGCACGGCCCCACATGTAGAACTCGCCCGCCGTGACGTCAGCCAGCGATGCCCACTGTCCTGCGGCTGCGCCGACGATGAAGCGCACCACCGCGACCATCAGCTGCGTGTAGATGTACAGCGTCGGGTAGTCGAAGAAGTGCGGGTTGAAGTCCCCCGTCTTCATCATCAGCACGACGCGGAGCATGATTTCGGGCTCGTCGACGCCGACGCCGAACGGAACGCCCGCTCCGAGGCGCCAGAAACGCAGCGCCGCGGCGGCGGCGAGGATCACGAGCAGGGCGGTCCGCGAGCGCTCGGCAGCCGTCGCGGCGCGGAGATGGCGATCGAGTGAAGGGATCACTGCGGCCGTAATAGTAGCGTGTAGAGTGCGAGCGTCGCGTCGCCGGCGGCGCGCCACGAGAACTCGCGTTCGACGATGGCGCGTCCGTCGCGGCCGTAGCGCTCGAGCCGCGCGGGATCGGCGATGGCGCCGCTGATCGCTGCCGCGAGCGCGCCGGGATCCCCCGGCGTCACCAGCCAGCCGTTGACGCCCGGACGCACCTTGTCGGGAAGTCCGCCGGCCGCCGATGCCACGACGGCCCGGCGGTGCGCCATGGCTTCCAGCGTCACCAGCGAGCTGCCTTCATACAGTGTCGGGTGCACGAACAGCGTGGCGAGCTCGTGCCACGCGTGCAACTCCGCATCGGAGACGCGCCCATGCACCCGCACACGATCGCCCAGGGACAGCTCGCGCGCGAGCGCCTCGAGACGCCCGCGATACGGCCCGTCGCCAAGCACGACCGAGCGCCATGGACGCCGATCGAATGCGCCGTGCTCGCGAAGCGCCGCCAGCGCGTGGAGCAGCACGTGAAAGCCCTTGTTCTCTTCCAGGCGGCCGACCGACAGGAGCACCACCTCGTCGGCCGCAATCGCAAAGCGGCGCCGCAGCTCGCCGACGAGCGGCGGATCCGTCAACAGATCCAGCGCCGGCAGATCCAGCGCATTCGGAATCGTATGCACCTTGCGGGGATCGATCTTCAGATGGCGCACCACGTACGGTTCGAGGCCGCGATCGGTGGCAATGACCGCATCGGCGGCCGCGGCGCACGCGAGGACGGCGCGGCGAAGGGGCAGATACGCGGCGCGCTTGAGCCGCGCGCGCGACGGATCGGTCGCGCCGAATTCTTCGAGGCCCTGCGGGTTCAGGACGAGCGGGGCGGCGGCCTCCGCCCGGGCGCGCGCGTAGCCGAGCACGCTGCCGCCCAGCCCGTGCACCAGATCCACTTCACCGCGGCGGACGAGATCGAGCGCGCGCCGTCCGGCGCGCACGCCGAAGATCGGATAGGCGGTGCTGCGGTCGAGCACGGTCGTGCCGCGGCGGCCCGCGAAGGGAAAGGTGTGGTACGGGACGAACTCCGCCGTCACCCGATCGTGAATCGAGGTGCGGTTCCACTCGCGGCCTTCGGCCGGCGGCCGCGTGATCAGCGTGACGCGGACGTCCCGGTCGGCCAGGGCTCGCGCGAGATCGTAGACGTGCCGTTCCAGGCCGCCGTAGCCGTGCAGCGGAAACACCGATCGCGCGACGAGAGCGATCCTCACCGGTGTGCGACCAGCTCCGCGTAGAGCGCCTCGACCCGTGCGACGACCGCGCCGGCCTCGAACTCGGCCTCGATCCGGCGCGCGGCCGCCGCCCCCAGTCGTGCCCTCAACGCGTCGTCGTGCCGCAGCGTGCGGATGTCTTCGGCGAGCCCGTCGGGTGACGAGGACAACAATCCGGTGACGCCCGGGTCGATGATGTCGCGCGTGCCGCCGGTGTCCATGGCGGCAATCGGGATCCCGAGCGCGCTCGCTTCGATCAGCACGCGGCTGAGCGACTCGGGTCCGCGCGACGGAAAGATCAGCATCGATGCGTGCGCGAGCCAGTGCGCGGCGGCCGCCTTGTCGACCCAGCCGGTGAATCGCACGTCACGGCCGGATGCGGCGGCGTCCTGCTCGAGCGTTCCGCGATCGGGCCCGTCGCCGACGACGACCAGCGGCCAGTCGAGATCGGCGCGCTCGATCGCCGGCACGAGGAACTCCGTCCCCTTGTTCGGCGCGAGCTTGCCGAGATACAGCGCGTACGCGGCCGCCGGCGTGGCGACCGCCGCCGCAGATGACGACGCGAGCGCGCGCAGTGCGCTGACGTTCACCGGGTTCGGGATGACGTCGATCCGCGTCGCGTGAAGACCTGCCGCGCGGACGCGCAGGTCGTCGGCGATGCGGCGGCTGACTGCGATCACTGCGTCGGCGTCCGCCAGTGTGCGTTGCTTGCGCGCGAGGTTCGCCCGCATGTAGGGAATGACCGGCACGGCCAGCGGCCACGCGGCGCCGGCGCGCGGCTGGATGCAGCGGGTCATGTTCCCGACCGTGCAGGCCGGACAGAGCGCGAGCCCCGCGCGTGTGTGCAGCAGGTCGGACCAGTAGCACACCGGCCAGTAGTCGCGCACCGTCGCCACGACCGGCACCCCCACGGCTTTCGCCGCCTCGATCGACGGCGCAGTCGTCATCACGTGCTGCGCGTGCACGATATCGTGGCGATTGGCGCGCACGCGCGCGGCGAGCCACGTCGAGAGCCGATCGGTCAGCCGCTCGCTCTTGTCGACGTTGCGGAGGAACGGCAGCGTGGAGGCGCGGAACGTGAACAGCGTGACGTCGAACCCGTCGTAGGAGGCCCGCTGTTCGGTCTCGTGCACCGGGGTCGATTGCGGCCGCGCCTGCACGACGTCGATCTCGTGGCCGCGCGTCCGCAGGCCGCGTGCGAGCTCGTACGTGCTCCAGCCGCTGCCGCCGCAGACGGGCGGAAACGCATCCGTCGCAATCAGCACGTTCATGATGCGCGACGACGGCGCGCGCCGGCAACGGCCGCGTCGAGCGCGCGGCAGTGCGCGCTCCAGCTGTAGTCGCGGACGGCGCGCGTCCGGGCGGCGGCGCCCAGCGTCGCGCGGACGGCGGGATCGCTGACGCGCTC
>JABFWM010000264.1 GCA_013362195.1 Acidobacteriota bacterium | reverse complement strand
CTCGCGACGACCGACGAGCCACTGGCGCAGCAGCAGTTCGGCGCGACATTCGGCGGGCCGATTCGTCGCGATCGCGACTTTCTCTTCGTGAACGCCGAAGCGACGCGCAACCGGCGCACCGGCCTCGTCACGATCGATCGACGTGCGGCCAGCGTCATCGATGACACCATGGAGCGCCTGACCAGCCGTCGACCGGTCGCAACCGGCGCCTTTGCCACCGGCTTCGACACGCTGAATCTGTTCGCGCGCGCCGATCGCCAATGGGCCCCGTCCGTCCACGGCGTGATGCGGTACACCGCCTACGACGTCCACGGTCCGAACGCGCGAACGGTCGGCGCGCTGAATGCACCCACCCGCGGCGCCGGGCTCGACAACCTCGATCAAACGGTCGCGTTCACGATGTCGTCGGTGGGCGGCGCGAGCGCGCTGCACGAGCTCCGTGCGCAGGCGACGCGCAGCCGGCTCGATGCGCCCGTCAACGATCCGATCGGCCCGGCGGTCAACATCGCCGGCGTCGCGAGCTTCGGCACGTCGACGGCGTCGCCGACGGCGCGCGCGCTGGACATGTATCAGGCGGTCGATGCCGTGTCGTGGCAGCGAGGTGCGCAGCTGATCAAAGGCGGGGCAGACGTGCTGCTCAATCGCGTGGACATTGTCTTTCCCGGCGCGCTGCAAGGCGTGTACACCTTCTCGTCGCTCCAGACCTTCCTCGAGGGACGCTACGCGACGTATCAACAGGCGTTCGGAACGCCCTCGCAATTTCAGTCGAACTGGAAGCTTGCGCTGTTCGCGCAGGACGAGTGGCGTGCGCGCCAGGATCTGACCGTCAACGCGGGGCTACGGTACGATGCGCAGTGGCTGCCGCCGCCGATTGCGCTCGACGGCAACAACGTCTCTCCGCGCGCGGGCATCGCCTGGTCGCCCGGGAGTCATCGCACGATCGTGCGCGCGAACGGCGGCGTGTTCTTCGACCGTCTGCCGCTCCGCGCCACCTCCAACGCCCTGCAGCGCGACGGCGTGAAATACCGGGTCGCCGTGCTGCCGTCCGGTGCGCCCGGCGCGCCGGTGTTTCCGAGCGTGCTGCCGCAGTTTCCCGACGGTCTGCTCGTCAGCGTCACGACCATCGATCCGTTCATCCAGTCCGCGTCGAGCCGTCAGGCGGCGCTTTCGATCGAGCATGCGCTCGACCGATCCATGTCGATCGAAGCCGTGTATCAGCACGTCGCCGGACGCGGGCTCGTCATGTCGCGCAACGTGAACGCGCCGACGCTGTCGGCAGGCGAGGCGGCGCGGCTCGGGGTCGCGAACCTCGGGCGGCCCGACCCCTCGTTCGCGAACGTGACGCGGGTCGAGAGCATCGGCCGTGCCGCCTATGACGGCGTCACGGTTGCGGTCCAGGCGCGGCACGCCCGCTGGGACGCGCGCGTCGGCTACTCGCTGTCGCGCGCGTTCGATGATGCCGGCAACTTCTTTTTCAGTCAGCCGCAGGACGCGGGTGATGTGCGCGGCGACTGGGGGCCTTCCGACAACGACCAGCGGCATCGGTTGACGGTCAGCGGAGCGCTCGCGTCGCCCTGGAGGCAGAACGTCGTGCTGCGCGAGTGGCGCGTCAGCGGCATCTTCAGCTACGGATCCGCGTTGCCGTTCAACCCGCTGACCGGCACGGACCGCAACAACGACACCAACGTCAACGATCGGCCGGTCGGCTTTCCCCGCAACAGCTTTCGCGGCTTCGACAGCGCGACGCTGGACCTCCGGGTCGCGCGCGCGGTGGCGATCGGCGCTGCGCGGCTCCTGGTCTCGGTGGACGGTTTCAACGTGCTGAATCGGACGAACCTTGCGCTGCCCAATGCGATTTATGGCGTCGGCACGGCGCCGCTCGCCTCCTTCGGGCACGCGACCGCCGCCGGCGACCCGCGTCAGCTGCAGATTGGGGCGAGGATCAGCTGGTGAGGAGGGCGACGCTCAGTCGCCCACCGCCTTTTTCACCGCGGCGACGATCTCTTTGAGGTCGTACGGCTTGCCGATGATTTCGAGGAGCCTTTCGTCTGCCGAACTCGCGACGACCTCGTGCACGCGTTTGACATTGGTACTGGTCAGCACGAACGGACGCTGCTTCATCGACGGATGCGCGCGCAGGTGCTCGAGGAACGTCCAGGTCGAGTCGTACGGCGGCGAGATATCGAAGACGACCGCATCCGGACCGTGGTCGGCGATGTGCTTGTCGATCGACAGTTCGCCGCGCTTCAGTTTCGACACATGGGCGCTGACGACGACGTAGCCTTCGCTTTCGAGGTAGACCCGCAGGAGTTCGACGGTGTCGTCGCTCGTGTTGAGCACGGCGACGACTTTCGGGGGCGTCCTGGACATGGCATCCGTCGGGCGTGGCTGCCTAGTTCACCGACGTGGCGCGCGGCGAGCGGCGCCACCGGCCTTCGACGGTAAATGCCCAGCGGACGTGATTCAGCGTGTCGCCCGGGACGGTGATGGCCGACGTCTGGACGATCGCGGAGAATGCGGCCCGCTCGCGGGGCCGTACGCGCATGGTCCGGAGGCTGCCCTGTCCCGCGACTCCGCCGCGCAGCAGCGCGGCGGACGCGTCCCGGTCTTCGAAGTAGTCGGTGAGGCGGCGCCCGGCGAGGCTGCGGATCGTGAGGTTCAGCACCCGCTCCATCCCGCGGCTCGCCGCTTCGATGGTGCCGCCGGGATCGGTGACGACCCATCCGGACTCGTGTCCTTCGTCTTCGGCGACGTGCCCGAGAAATCCGCGAATGATGCCGACCAGCTGCTTCGGCGGCACCGGCTCCATCAAGTACGCGTCGGCGCCGGCCGCGAGGCCATCGAGCCGCGCCTGCGTCGTCCGGTGAGTAGACGAAACCATCACGACCGGCGTGAACGGACGATTGTGTTTGAGCAGGCGGCAGACGTCGAAGCCGCTGCCATCCGGGAGGTTGATATCGAGCAGCGTCAGCTCCGTGTCATCGGCAATACCGAACTCCCGCGCACCGGCGGCCGTGGCCGCTTCCACCACACTGTAGCCTTCTTGAGTCAGCACGCGCGTTCGCAGAAAACGCGTGGAATCGTGGTCGTCAACGTTGACAATCATGGGCGCCTCCCGGGACAACCTGGGGATCTTAATCTAGAGGACCACACTAGCTCAACTTATCGCGCACGCCAAATTCGCTACAATAACCGCGCGAATGGCGCCCGAAATCTCTTCCGACGCGCGGCTGGCCGCGATCGTCGCGTCCTCTGACGACGCGATCGTCAGCAAGGACCTCACCGGAATCATCACCACCTGGAACGCGGCTGCCGAACGCATGTTCGGCTACACGGCCGACGAGGCGATCGGGAAGTCGATCACGATGCTCATTCCCAGCGAGCGCCTCCCGGAAGAGGAGTATGTGCTCTCGCGCATCAGAGCGGGCCTCGCGGTGGAGCGGTTCGAAACCGTGCGGCGGTGCAAGGACGGCCGGCTCATCGACGTGTCGCTCACCGTTTCGCCGATTCGCGCGGCCGACGGCACGATCATCGGTGCATCGAAAATCGCCCGCGACGTCACCGAGTCCGGGCGGAACGAGCGTGAGGCGCTCCGGCTGGCCGCGATCGTCGAATCCTCCGAGGACGCGATCATCAGCAAGGATCTGCACGGCATCGTGCAGACGTGGAACCGATCCGCCGAACGGATGTTCGGGTATTCGGCCGAGGAGGCGATCGGCCGATCGATCACGATGATCATTCCCGACGAGCGGCTCGCCGTTGAGTCGCTCGTGCTGTCGCGGGTTCGCGACGGACAGACCGTCAGTCCGTTCGAGACGGTGCGCCGCCGCAAGGACGGGAGCCTGATCGACGTCTCGCTGAGCGTCTCGGCGATCCGCAATGCCGCCGGGGTGGTCGTCGGCGCGTCGAAGAGCGCGCGCGACATCACCGAAGCCAAGCGCCTGCGCGAGATGGTCGAGGACGCGAGCCGCGCGAAGGACGAGTTCCTGGCGGTGCTCTCGCACGAGCTGCGCACGCCGCTCAATACGGTCGTCGGCTACGCGCGCATGCTGCACCGCGAAGACGTGCTCATCACGCCGGAGCTGCGGACCAAGGCGCTCGAAGCGCTTGCGCGGAACGCCGACGCGCTGATCCGGCTGGTCAGCGACGTGCTCGACACGTCGCGCATCGTGACCGGCAAGCTGCGGCTGGATCATGCGGCGTTCGACCTGGGCGACGTGATTCGCGAGGCAGTCGAGACGCAGCAGCAGGCCATGGAGGCGAAGCGGCTGGTGCTCGACATGCGCATCGAGGACAACCTGCGGCTGATTGGCGACAGCGATCGTGTGCGCCAGGTTGTCTGGAACCTCATGTCGAACGCGACGAAATTCACGCCCGCCGGCGGCACGATCGCGGTCGACGCCCGGCGAACCGGACCGGCCCTTCGGCTCGAAGTTCGTGATACCGGTATGGGCATCGCCCGCGAGCACCTGCCGCTGGTGTTCCAGCGCTTCTGGCAGGCCGAAGGCGGCGCGGCCCGCGAGATCGGCGGCCTCGGGCTCGGTCTTGCGCTCTCGCGCCACATCGTGGAACTCCACGGCGGGACCATCCATGCCGAGAGCGAGGGGATCGGACACGGGGCCTCGTTTGTCGTCACGTTTCCGGCGGCGGCCGCGATTCTCGCCCAGCACCGCGATCTCCGGCAGGTCGCGCCCTGAACGCGCCGCGTCAGGCGCGCACGTAAGAGCCGTCGTCAATCCGGCGCAGCTGTCCCGACCCGACCAGCGCCTCGAGCACCATGTGACAGGTGCAGGAGCGCAATCCGAACAGACGCGCCGCGTCGCTGACGCGCAGCTGCAGCCCGGGCATTTCGCGGTAGGTGCCCACGATCATCGAGACGAGCTGCGACCGCGGCGGCTCACCGGCCACCGCATCTCTGGGGCGCGCTCGCCGCTCTGCGGCGGCGACGTGACGGCTGGCCTGTTCCGCTGGTCGCATCATTGTCCCGTCACGACGTGTCGCCGCTGCCACGATCGGGACGCAGCAGCCACGAGGTCGTGCGGTACGCATGGCTTGATCAGCACTTCATCGGCACCAGCGTTCGCGGCACGGACCATCTCCGACGGTAAGGCATCGGAGGTGAGCATCACGATCGCCGCGCCGCGAGTGGCACGCT
>JABFWM010000315.1 GCA_013362195.1 Acidobacteriota bacterium | reverse complement strand
CGCCGCGGGCTCCACGCCGCTCGCGTGTTTGGCGCGCGCCGGCCGGTGCTGGCGCGGTTACTCGCCAGGGAACGCGGGACGCGGGCGCGAGGACACCCAGAGGTTCTTGTAGATCGCGCCCGGGATGCTCGCGTCCTGCGGACCGCCGCGGCCGGGCGGCTGGCCGAGATGCACCACGTGCGGCACGGGACGATATGGATGCCCATCGGTGCCGACCGAGGAGTTGTAGATCACGCGGCCGTGCGGACCGTCCTCGCGGACCTCGACGGCGGCGAAACCGTTCCGCCAGGTTGCCTTCCAGAAATACCAGCGCTCGTCGCTGAACGCGACGCCGGTGCGGAAGCCGTCGTTGATGCTGTCATGGTTGGACGCGTTGCCCGTGATCATGCGGAACGTCACCGCGCCGGGGACGACGTAGCTGCGTCCGCGCTTCTCGACGGTGAACCGGTAGTCGTTCGTCGTCGGATCGCCGAAGCCCTCCTGCATCGTGAAAATCTTGGACTTGTCGCCGGGCGACCCTTCGTCGATCCCGGTGACCATCACTGACAGCTCACCCTCGACGAGCGTCTCGGGCAGCGCATAGGTGAGGCGCGATTCGTGCGCCATCAGCTCGAGGCCCTTGCCCGCGACGAACTGGGTCGGACCGACGGGTGTGCCGACGGTGCGTCCATTGCTCAGCGGATCGAAGATTTCCGCGCCGCGGATGTAGCCGCCCGACGGAGTCCGGAACGACGCGGACGCGGACCACGGGCCCACGGCCCCCTGAAACACCCCGCGAACTCGCCAGGTGTGCGGCTGATCGAACTCGAGCGAGCCGCCGACCGTGTGCGAGACGTTGTTCGCGCCGGCGCCCGCGCCCCCGGTCACGCCCGAGGTGTACACCCGCTGGTTGACCGCGTTGAAGACCTCGAACTCGTACGAGACCGGGATATCGGCGAACTTGCCCGCGGCCTTCGTGGCCGTCAGCACGAGCGCGCCGTCGGGCTGTTCGTTGTTGACGGGGGAGACCGGCGTCGGCGTCGTGACTTTCAACGTCGAGCCGTCAGGACCGGCATCGATTGCGCCGGCGTCGGCCGACGCCGAGGGGGAAACGGGGGTCGTGGACTGGGACTTACCGCATGCCACCGTCAACGCGAGACTGGCGGCGCACGCGCAGATCGCGAGCTTCTTCAAGTGCATTCAACTACCTCACGAGGGGTTTTTCGTACTCGATCAGCCCGCTGGGATCGGGCCTTCGTGGAGGTCAATGATACTACACGGCGGTAGGGCTGTCACTGCAGCTGGGTATATTCCGCGGGGGGAAACACGAGCGGCGCCGCGTGTCGCGACGCCGCTCGGCGAGCTCTACTGCGGGAATGCCGGGCGCGCGTTCGGCCCCGCGTAGATGTTCTTGTAGGTGCCGCCCGGCAGCGTCGCATCCAGTGGGCCGCCGCGGCCGATCGGCGACCCCAGATACAGGACGTGCGGGCTCGGGCGGTAGGTGCGGCCGCTGAGCGATCGGGTCTGGCTGTAGAGGAGCGGACCGTTCTCCCCGTCCGCGCGCACTTCCATCGTGAAGCTGGCGCCGACGTTCCAGCTCACCTTCCAGAAATACCAGCGCGAGCTGTCGAAGGTGCGCTGCTGGCGGTCGCAGTCACGCGAGATGCGGTCGCCGGCGATCATCCGGCAGCTGATCGACCCGGGGCCGCCGCCGTAATTGCGGCCGCGCAGCTCGCCGGTGAAGCGATACGCGTTCGTCGTGATGTCGTCGAATCCCTGCTGCATCGCGAAGATCTTGCTCTTGTCTCCTTCAGCGCCTTCGTCCGCGCCCTTCACCATCAGCGAGAACTGACCGGCCACCAGCGTCGTCGGCAGCACGTAAGTGACGTGGCTGTCGTGGCCATTGAGCTGCAGTCCTTCGCTGGTGAACTGCGCCGGCCCGACGATCTGTCCGACCGTGCGTCCGCCGATCAAGGGATCGACCAGCTCGTTGTCGCGAATGAATCCGCCCACCGGCGCCTTGAACGAGGCGTCCGCTGACCATGGACCGAACGATCCCTGATAGGCGCCGCGCGCGCGCCACGTGTAGGGCGCGTCGGGCGTGAGCGACACGTTCGGCGTGTGCTGCACGTTGTTCGGCCCGCTGCCGCCGCCGCCAACGACCTGCGAGTCATACACGACGGTGCCGCCGCTGCGGATCTGGAATTGATACGACAGCGGAACGTCGGCGAATTTCATCTGCGCTTTCTGCGCGACGAGGACGAGCGCGTCCGGCTGTGCATCGTTGACGGGAGACACGGGCACCGGCGCGGTCGCCTTCAGCGTCGACCCGTCAGGTCCGGCGGCGTTGTCGCCCTGCACGGCCGACGAGGGCGAGGTGGGCGCCTGATTCGATTTGCCGCATGCGATCGCGAGCGCGAACACAGCTGTCGCTGCACACAGGAGAAACGTTCGTGACATCAATAGCGCTCCGAGTAGTCGGGTTAGCGCGCCAAGGAGAACGCACGATCGTAGCGGGTAAATTTGCGTTTCGTAATGCACCCGTGGGGTAGCGGCGTGTTACGATCCCCCGACTGCGCGGCCGCGCATCGCCGCGGCCCTCTCTCTCAGCTCAACAGGAGACGATGATTTTGAAGATGACGAAAGCCGGACTTCTGGCGCTTTGCGTGTGTGCGGGCGCCGCGCGACCTGTCGCTGCGCAGACGATGCAGTGGACAGATAAGGGGTTCGTGACGGTGAACGGCGGCGTGCAGGTAGGGTCACACGATCTGACGGCCAACCAGACGTTCCCGCTCTACGACGAGACAGCCACCGTGACGGCGAGCTCGAAGGTGAAGAGCGGCGGCCTCTTCGATATCGGCGGTGCGTATCGGGTCTGGCACAACGTGGCGGTGGGCGTGGTCTACACGTTCACCTCGAGCGATTCCAGCGCGGCGATCACCGGCAGCATTCCCGATCCGATTCGCTTCGACGCGCCGCGCCCGGTGTCGGCCAACGCCAGCGGGCTGAAGCACAAGGAGAACGCCCTGCATCTCGACGCGACGTGGATGATGCCCGTGACCGACAAGATCGACGTCGGCTTCTCGGCCGGACCGTCGATCTTCTTCGTGAAGCAGGACGTGGTCTCGTCGCTGCCGATCACCGAGCCCGGGCCCGCGGTCGGGGACCCGGTGGTCTCGAACGACACCGAAACGACCGTCGGATTGAACCTCGGAGTGGACGTCACCTACCTGCTCTCCCGGAAGTGGGGCGTCGGCGGCGTCGCGCGCTACACGTGGGGTTCGGCGAAGTTCGCCGGTACCGATGACAGCGTGACGCTTGGTGGGCTGCAGCTCGGCGGGGGTCTGAGGCTGCGTTTCTAGTCGTCGGCGTTGCCGGTCCGCGTCCACGTCGGAAAATACGAAGGGCCGCGCGCAAGCGCGGCCCTTCGTGTCTGGCTTCAGGTTTGAGACTTCAGCGGCGCCGGGCTTCAAGGTGACGACGTCCGCCCTCCTGTCTCCTGTCTCCTGACTCCTATTGAATCTCGCAGACGTCGATGCGGATGTTCGGGGGCGTCTTGGGGCCGTTCCACGCCGGACCCTGCGCGCCTTCGGCGTCGTTCAGCACGTCCCACTGACGCTGGCTGCCGCCCTGGCCCGAGCAGATGATGTCGCACGAGTACCCATCGCAGCTGGAGCCGCTCGGCTTGCGAAGGATGCCGAATGGCCCGCCCGAAATGCCGTTGCGGTTGAGCGACTGCGCGGTCGATCGCAGGAAGCTCACGAGCTGCGAAGGCGACATGTGCCCGTACTTCGCGCGCTCGCACGAGACGATCGTTTCGGGGTTGCTGGCGTTGCACGGCCCACCCGGCGCGGGCGGCGTCGGGCCCGGACTCGGCGGCGGCGCGGCCGCCGGCGTGCGGAACGTCTGCGTCGGCATCCACGCGCTGGTGGTCTCGCCGTCGCTCACGCGCACGCGCCAGAAGTAGGCGGTGCCGGCCGGCAGCGGCGCGCTGATCATCGACGTCTGGCCGGGCCCTTCCGGAAAGATGCCGGCGGCCACGAGGCGGGAGAACGCCTGATCGGCAGCGACCTGGAACTCGTACGCCTTGCCGCCCACCGGCCCCACCGTCGCGGAGTTGGCGACGGTCAGCGTCGGCGTCGCGTTGGCGGTCAGCGCGTTGTTGACGGGGGCAATCGCGGCCGGCGGATTGATCGCCGGCTTCGGGAAGATTTCAAAGCCCGCGCTCGAGAACGGACCGGTGTTCGCGCCGTCCTCCGCGCGCACGCGCCAGAAATAGACGCGGCCGATCTCGAGGCGATCGAGCTGCACGCTCGTGCGGCCGTTGCCGCCGGGCGCCACACCCGCACGGCTGAACACCTTCGTTCCGAAGCCGCTGTCCGGCGCGACTTCGAAGGTATACGAGAGCGGCCGCACCCCGGTCGACGACGCGTTCTCAATGGTCAGCCTGATCGGCTGCTCTGATTCCCTGAACCGGAACCCCTGCGCCGGCTCGAGGAGCTTCGGCGCGCTGATCTCGACGCCCGGGATCGGACCTGCGACGGAGGGACTGAGCGGGTTCGAGCTTTTCTTGGCTTCGCACCCCGCGAGGGCCGCGATGAGCGCGACGACTGCGACGCTGCATCGCGCGGCCGTTGTTCTGGCGGTGATGGACTGCATAACGCTACCTCGGACACCAAGGGTTGAACCACAGGCCGGTGGCACGCGTCGCAGGTACGCGCCGCCGACGAGTATCGGCACGAGCGGAAGTTGTCTTTAGGGAGAACGTGGGGGTTGCTGGGGAAGGCCCCGAGTTCGAGGATCCAGAATAGCACAGCTCTTGACTCATTGACATGGCGTCCACATCTGCGCTCATAGGCCCGTAGCTTCCACCGTCAGGTGGAAGCACCTGCAGGTGGAAGCACCATCGGGTGGAAGCACCTTCGCGCGCAAGACGCCGCGGCGCCTCTTCCGCCTGTAGGCGGAAGCTACGCATCGCGGCGTACTGACAGGGCGTCACGTCCGAGGTACCCGCACGTTCGCGCAAGACGTCGCGGCGGTCTTCCGCCTGAAGGCGGAAGCTACGAATCGCGGCGTACCGACGCGGCGTCACGTCCGGGGCCACATGCGCCAGCCGGAGAAAGATGCCGCGGCCGGCGGCTGCGAACGCTGCTGTGCCGTTGGCGTGAAAGGGCGGCGCGACGTTCGCAGCCGGCACTCA
>JABFWM010000259.1 GCA_013362195.1 Acidobacteriota bacterium | reverse complement strand
GCTGCCGTTCTCGGCAGCGCTGCTGATCCTGTGGGCGCCAGGCGGGTTCCGCGTCACGTGCTATTACTACCGCGGCGCCTACTACAAGGCGTTCTGGGCCGACCCGCCCGGATGCACCGTCGGCGAACCGCGCACGCGGTATCTCGGTGAGCGCTCCTTCCCGCTCGTGCTGCAGAACGTCCATCGCTATTTCCTGTACTTCGGCGTGCTCTTCATCCTCATCCTCATCGGCGACGCGATTCGCGCCTTCTGGTTCACCGACGCGTCGGGCGCCACGCACTTCGGCATCGGCCTCGGCAGCCTGATCCTGACGGTGAACACGGTGCTCCTCGCCTGCTACACGTTCAGCTGCCACTCGCTGCGGCACCTGATCGGCGGACGCCGCGACGAGATCGCCGGCGCGCCGATGCGCAGCGCGTGCTACTCGTGCGTGTCGTCGCTCAATCGGCGCCACCAGTTGTTCGCGTGGCTCAGTCTCTTCGCGGTCGCGTTCGCCGACGTGTACGTGCGCCTCTGCTCGATGGGCGTCTGGACGGACGTCCGGCTGCTCTAGCGCATGGACTTCGAGACGCACCACTACGACGTCCTCGTCATCGGCGCCGGCGGCGCGGGACTGCGCGCCGCGATTGAAGCGGCGGCGGCCGGCGCGAAGGTCGGCCTGATCTGCAAGTCGCTCCTCGGCAAGGCCCACACCGTGATGGCCGAAGGCGGCGTCGCCGCGGCGCTCGCCAACGTGGACGATCGCGACAGCTGGAAAGTGCATTTCGCCGACACGATGCGCGGCGGACAGTACGTGAACAACTGGCGGATGGCGGAGCTGCACGCGAAGGAAGCGCCGGATCGCGTCCGCGAGCTCGAGGCCTGGGGCGCGGTGTTCGACCGCACGGACGACGGGCGCATCCTCCAGCGCAACTTCGGGGGCCATCGCTATCCGCGCCTCGCGCACGTCGGCGATCGCACCGGCCTCGAGATGATTCGCACGCTGCAGGACCAGTGCGTCCATCGCGGCATCGAGGTCCACATGGAGTTCACGGTCGTGTCGCTGCTCACCAGCGACGGACGCGCGTCGGGCGCGGTCGGCTACGAGCGCGAGCGCGGCCGCTTCAAGGCGTTCAACGCCTCGGCCGTCGTGCTCGCGACCGGGGGCACGGGACGCGCGTACAAGATCACGAGCAACAGCTGGGAAGGTACGGGGGACGGGCACTCGCTCGCCTACCACGCCGGGGCCGAGCTGATGGACATGGAGTTCGTGCAGTTCCATCCGACCGGCATGATCTGGCCCCCCAGCGTGCAGGGCATTCTCGTCACCGAAGGCGTCCGCGGCGAAGGGGGCGTCCTCCTGAACACGGAAGGCCGCCGCTTCATGTTCGACGACATTCCCGAGGCCTACCGCACGCAGACGGCCGACAACGAGGAGGAAGGCTGGCGCTATACGCAGGGCGACAAGAACGCGCGGCGGCCGCCGGAGCTGCTGACGCGCGATCACGTGGCGCGCTGCATCATGCGCGAAGTCAAAGCCGGACGCGGCAGCCCGCACGGCGGCGTGTACCTGGATATTTCGTGGATCAAGAAGCGGCTGCCCAACGCGGATGCGCACATCCGCCGCAAGCTGCCGAGCATGTACCATCAGTTCAAGCAGCTCGCCGACATCGACATCACGAAAGAGCCGATGGAGGTCGGGCCGACGACGCACTACATCATGGGCGGCGTGCGCGTCGACAGCGACACGCAGATGTCGACCGTGCCCGGGCTGTTTGCGGCCGGGGAATGCGCGGCCGGCATCAACGGCGCGAACCGGCTGGGCGGCAACTCGCTCTCCGATCTGCTCGTCTTCGGCAAGCGCGCCGGCGAGCACGCGGCGCTCTTCGCCAAAGCGAACGGTCGCGCGACCATCGACGTCGACGCGGCGCGCACGGCGGCAGATGGCGTCCTGACGCCATTCGAGAGGTCACGGGACGAGGGGGAAAACCCGTATGCCATTCAAGGTGCGCTGCAGGAGATGATGCAGGCGCTCGTCGGCATCGTCCGCACCGACGACGAGATGCGGCGCGCGCTGGGCGAGCTGACGGCGTTCAAGACGCGCGCCGATCGCGTCAGCGTGATCGGCCACCGCGAGTACAACCCGGGATGGCACACCGCCATCGATCTCCGCCACCTGCTGACCGTGTCGGAGGCGATCACGCGATCCGCGCTCGAGCGCAAAGAGAGCCGCGGCGGCCATTTCCGCGAGGATTTTCCGGAGAAGGACCCGGCCTTCGCGGCCTTCAACATCGTCACCAGAAGGGGATCCGACGGGACGATGGAGGTGAGCCGCGTGCCGATTCCGCCGATGCCGGCGGCGTTGAAGCAGATCATCCAGGATCAAACGTAAGCCGGATCTTCGGACCCGGCGCACAGGAACGACCATGGCACACGCCACGTTCAGGATCTGGCGGACCGACGGGAGCGGCGGCACGTTCGAGGACTACGCGGTCGCCGTCGTGCCCGGGATGGTCGTGCTCGACGCGGTGCACCAGATTCAGGCCACGCAGGCGCCGGATCTCGCGGTACGCTGGAACTGCAAGGCCGGCAAGTGCGGATCCTGCTCCGCCGAAGTCAACGGCAGCCCGCGGCTGATGTGCATGACGCGGCTGAGCAGCCTGCCGCTCGACGAGCCGGTCACGATCGAGCCGATGCGCGCCTTCCCGCCGATCAAGGATCTGGTCACCGACGTCTCGTGGAACTTCCGCGTGAAGCAGGCGATCACGCCCTTCACGGCGCGCACGCCCGACGCGCCCGACGGCACCTGGCGCATGCACCAGGCCGACGTCGACCGCGTGCAGGAGTTCCGCAAGTGCATCGAATGCTTCCTGTGCCAGGACGTCTGCCACATCCTGCGCGATCACAAGCTGCACGACGGCTTCATCGGGCCGCGGTTCCTCACCTACGCCGCCGCGCTCGAGATGAATCCGATCGACGCCGGCGACCGCGTCGACGAGCTCAAGACCCGCCATGGCATCGGCTACTGCAACATCACGCGATGCTGCACGAAGGTCTGCCCCGAGCACATCACGATTACCGAGAATGCGATCATCCCGTTGAAAGAACGCGTCGTCGATCGGTTTTACGATCCGGTGACGAGGCTGCTGCGCGTGTTTCGCTCCTGAGGTGCCTTATGTTGACGCTGAAGCCGCTCTCGAAGGACGCGATCCCATCGGCGCTCGCGAAGGCCGAGCGCTACCGGCTGCTGAACGAGCCCGGCGAGGCGGAGAGCATCTGCCTCGACGTGCTGCAGGTCGATCCCGAGAACCAGGAGGCGCAGATCACGCTGCTGCTGGCGCTCACGGATCAGTTCCCCGGGCAGTCGACGTCGCGGGTCGTCGGCCGCGCGACCGAGCTGGCCTCGCGGCTCAAACACGACTACGACCGCGCCTACTACTCCGGCATCGTGCGCGAGCGGCGCGCCAAGACGGTGCTGCATCACGAGCGCTACGGCGCCGCTGCCGCGGCCCTCGAATGGCTCCACGAAGCGATGGCGTTCTACGAGCGCGCCGAATCCATGAGCCCCGCGAACAACGACGATGCGGTGCTGCGCTGGAACGCGTGCGCGCGCCTCATGATGACGCTCCCCGAAGCCGTCCCGGAGCTGCCGGAGCCGGAGCCCCTGCAGCTGGAATAACCCGAAGGAGTCGAAGGATCAAAGGACGCTCGAAGGCGATCGACCGCTTCGGCTCCTTCGAGTCAGAGACGCGTGATCGCCGGACCGGGACGCGCCACGAACGCGGGCGTGGTCCAGCGCGACGCAAACGCCGCCGCGTCGGCGGCGGCGACGAGCGCCCACACGCTTCCCCCGAAGCCGGCGCCGAAGCTGCACGCGCCAATCGCGCCGAGTTCACGGGCGCGATGCGCCAGCGCGGACGTCGCCGGGATCTGGTTCTCGAGCAGGACTTCGGCGTCGATCTGCGACCCTGACGCGAGGTCCGTCATCCGTGCCGCGTCGGCCTCGTCGAATGCCCCCAACGCGCGAGCGACCCGGGCGTCTTCTCCCACGAAATGATCGAGCCGGCGCGCGAGCGCATCCGGCGTCCAGCCGGGTACCGGCGTCCGCCGCACGATGTCATGAAGGTGCTCCACCGCGTCCGGACTGGAGGCCAGCGCCGCTCCGAGTGAACGCGCAGGCGGCTGCTCGCGGTTCCAGCAGTCGAGCAGCACGCCCGTCCCGAGAGACAGCCGGTTGTACTGGTCCTTCGCCGGGCCCGTCTTCTCCGATGGCACGCCGCACGGCGCAAGGACGAAGCGCCACTCCGCCGGCACGCGGCACGTCCCGAACGGCCGCATCGGCACGAACTCGAACGCCGACAATTCGGAGGGACGGGCGGTCACGATCGCGGCGTGATCCTCGCTGCCGCCGTGCGTGCCAACGCCCGCGTCACCCGCCAGTGTGCCGAAGGTGCGGCCGTTCTCGATGCAGGCGTAGTAGCCCGCGGCATCGATCGGCGAGTGCACGTTCGCCCGCCATTCGGCACGTTCGTCGATGCGCGCGAGGTGCACCAGCGCCGTCGCGACGCTGATCATCAGCGCGCTCGAACTGCTCATGCCGGAGGCGCGCGGCAGGTCGCTGGCGAACACGAGGTCGGCGCCGATGGGCGGACCGGGAAAGTTGCGGGCGAGGCGCGCCGCGACGACGTGCACGTAGTGGCGCCACCCCACGAAGGACTCGTCGCGCGCCGGCGACAGCTCGAGCTGCTCGTCGTTCCGCGCGTCGACGACGCGCAGGAGGCCGTCGGCGCGCGCGCCGGCCACGACCGCGAAGCCGCGCGGCACCGCGCAGACCAGCGTGCGTCCGCCGGCATAGTCGGTGTGCTTGCCGAAGACCTCGAGCCGGCCCGGGACCCACCATGCATGCGGCTCGGAGGCGCGCGGCGCGAGCGCACGCCAGCGATCGAGGACGAGGGTGAAGAGCCCCTGCTTGGCGTCGCGCTCCGAGGGGTCGAGGCCGTTCGCCACCAGCGCGTCGGCCAGCGCGGCGCCGGTCATGGACGCGGCGGCACCGTGCCGAGACGGCGCGCGAGATCGGCCATGTCGGCGCGGCGCGACAGGTCCAGCACCGGTCCGCGTGCCGGCAGCGCCCTGACGCGCATCCCGCGCCCGAGCGCGAGCATGACGGCCTGGGGCAACTCGAATTCGCCGCGCCGCGACCGCGG
>JABFWM010000467.1 GCA_013362195.1 Acidobacteriota bacterium | reverse complement strand
GCCCGTGCGCGCCGGAGGATCTCCTCGTAGAGCGCGACACGAGGCTCGTGCCTGAAGTAGGGGCCGGTCGATGGGTCGTTCGGCTGCGGCAGCCACAACCGCGCGGTCAGCACGTGACTGGGATCGAACCCGATGTCGACCTGCTGCAGGCGCCAGAAGCTGCGGACGAGCAGGCCGGCGCCGACGAGGAGCACGAGCGCAAGCGCGACCTCCGCGACGATGAGCGTGGAGCGGAGCACGCGGCGCGCGCCGGCGGTACCGCGGCTGCCTTCCTTCAATGCGTCGTGCACGTCCGCGTTCGAGCAGTGCCAGGCCGGCAGCACGCCGAACACGAACGGCGTCGCCAGCGCGACGAGGGCGGTGAAGAGCAGGACGCGCGTGTCGACGCCAATCTCGTGCGCACGCGGCAGGCCCGCTGGAACGAGCGCGACAAGCGCGTCGACCAGCCACACGGCCAGGCACATCCCGGCGGCGCCGCCCAGAACCGCGAGCAACAGACTCTCCGCCATCAGCAGCGACAGCACGCGCAGCCGCGACGACCCGAGCGCTCTCCGCAACGCGAGCTCGCGCTGCCGTCCCGACGCCCGCGCGAGGAGCAGGTTGGCAATGTTCGCGCAGGCAATCAGCAGGACGAAGCCGACCGCGCCGCACAGGATCAACAGCGCGCGCTTCACGCGCCCCACCAGATCGTCCTGCAGCCGGACGATCGACGGCGCCCACCCCGATCGCGCCGGATAGTCGTTCGGGAATTCCGCGGGGAGCCGCGCGCCGAACGCGGTCAGCCGCTGCTGCGCCTCGTCGAACGACATGCCGGGCGCGAGGCGCGCGATCGCGCCCGTCATGAAGTAGCCGCCGCGCGTCGGCGGAACGGGAAATGGCGCGGCGCGGAAGTTCGCGGGCGCCCACACCTCCACGTCGGTGAGCAGCGATCGTCCCGGATGGCGAAATGATTCCGGGAGCACGCCAACGACGGTGTACCAGTCGTTGTCGATCCGCAGCTTGCGTCCGATCGCCGTGGGCGACGCGCCGAAGCGCCGCCGCCACAACGCGTCGCTGATCACGACGACCTCCGTGATGCCCGGCGCGTTGTCTTCGGGGCCGAACAGTCGACCGAGCTCGGGTGAGGCGCCGAGCACGTCGAAGTAGGAAGGACTGACGAGCAGCACTTCGACGCGTTCCGGTTCGTCGACCTCTGTCAGGTTCGCGTTGATGGGATACACGCCGGCGATGCCGTCGAACAACTGGCTGCGATCGCGATAATCGGCAAGTTCGGGCGGCGAGATCCCGATGTCGGGCAGATTGAGCACGGTGAATGCGCCGGTCACGCGCACCAGACGATCCGCTTGCGGGTACGGCAACGGGCGCAGGACGACGGCATTGAGGACCGTGAAGATGGCGCTGTTGGCGCCGATGCCGAGCGCCAGGGTCACGACCGCGACCGCGAGAAAGCCCGGCCCGCGCATGAATCCGCGCCAGGCGAACCGCAGATCCCGCCAGATGATCCCGAGGGCGCGCAGCATCGATGGATCGGGTCATGGGGCAAACGGCGCGCCACCGGATGCGTGCGGCAACCGCCCTATTTCCGATCGACTTTCCGGCAAGAACCTCCCCATTGCTCCGCTTGCGGGATTCGGTTGTCCGGAAGCGGACAGTGCGCCGCGGGTCAGGGCACGTTTCTGCGTTCCATTCCGTCAAAAGCTCCGTGGCACATCCCTTGGACAACCGGGCGCGAACCATGTCCCCGAGCTGCGCCGCGCCTCCGCGCATCCTGATCGCCGACGATCAGCCCGATCTGCTCGACGCGCTGTCGCTGCTGCTCAAAGGCCAGGGCATCGAGATGCAGGCGGTCACGTCGCCCGACGCCGCGATCGCCGCGCTCGAAACGCGCGCGTTCGATCTCCTGCTGATGGACCTCAACTACACGGGCGACACGACGTCAGGCCGGGAGGGCATCGACTTGCTGTCGCGGGTGCAGGCCCTCGACGATCTCCTCCCCGTGATCGTGATGACCGGTTGGGGGAGCGTCAATCTTGCCGTCGAAGCGATGCGGCGCGGCGTGCGTGACTTCGTGCAGAAGCCGTGGGACAACGCGCATCTGCTCGCGACCCTGCGCAGCGAGATCGAGCAGGGGCGCGCGCGCCGGCACCGCGACGCCTCGCTTCGCCGCGAGCTCGCCGAGGCGCTCACGATCCAGAAGCGGCTGCTCCCGCAACAGGTCCCGCAGATCGACGGTTGCGAGCTGGCCGCGAGCTGGCAGCCCGCGTCAGGCGTGGGCGGCGACTGCTTCGATGCGCTCCGCTTCGGCGCCAGCCGCCTGGGGCTGTCGATCGCCGATGTCGTCGGCAAGGGCATCCCGGCCGCGCTGCTGATGTGCAATCTGCAGGCGGCCGTGCGCGCGTTCGCGTCGGAGGCCGTCGCGCCCCGCGAGCTGTGCCACCAGGTGAACCGGATCCTGTGTGGCAACATCGCCGAAGGCCGGTTCATCAGCTTCTTTTACTGCTTCGTCGACGCGGCGGCGGGGACCCTCGTCTACAGCAACGCCGGGCACTATTTCCCGATCCTGGTGCGCGCCGACGGCGGCGTCGAACGGCTGGAGACCGGCGGGCCCGTGCTCGGCGTGCTGCCCCACGCCGAATACGAGGAAGCGCACGTCGCGCTCTCGCGTGGCGATCGCCTGGTGCTGTTCACCGACGGCCTGACCGAGGCGCGCAACGGAGCCGGCGAGGAGTTCGGCGACATGCGGCTCGTCGACGCGGCGCGCGTACACCGCGCGTGCAGCGCACCGGCGCTCCAGGCGCGCCTGACCGCCGCCGTCGCCGCATTCACCGGCGGTGAGACGCAGGACGACGCGACGTTGATCGTCCTGGCCGTGGACGAGGGATGAACCTCCATCACGAAGGGACCAGCGACGCCATGGCGGGACGAACCAGTGCGCACTTGACGGCTCTGACGACCGCGCCCGATAGTGCTCGCATGCGCAAAGCCTGGACGCCGCCCACCCGGTGGGTGCTTGGCGTCGCGACCGTCCTCAGCCTGTTCTCGACCCTCCAGGCCTATCGGCTCGAGGTCGTCACCGCGAAGCCGGGGATGCCGATTTACGTCGGCAAGCTGCTGGCGCTGAACCTCGCCTATTGGTTCGTCCCGGCGCTGCTGCTGCCGACCGTGGTCTGGATGGCGCGGCGGTTCCCGCTCGACGCCGGCAATCGCATCCGCAACCTGCTCGTTCATCTCGCCGGCGGGCTGACGTTCGCGGTCGCGCGCTTCGCCGGCATGACGACGGTGCGTCTGGTGCTGTGGTCGGGCGTGATCAAGCCGCCTGCCGTGACCTGGTGGGTGTATGCGCAGCGCAATTTCCTTCTCGATCTCGACTGGTGCCTGATGGTGTACTCGGCGATCGTGGGCGCGAGCCACGCGCTCGCCTACTACCACGAGTCGCAGGAGCGGAAGCTCAAAGAAGCGCATCTCGAAACGCGGTTGATCGAGGCCCGCCTGAAGACCCTCGAAGCGCAACTGCATCCGCACTTCCTCTTCAACACGCTGCACGCCATCTCGACGCTCGTCCACCGCGATCCCGAATCCGCGGATCGGATGATCAGCCGCTTGAGCGATCTGCTGCGGATCACCTTCGATCGCGGCGGCGAGCCGACCGTGACGCTGAAGGAGGAGATCGAGTTCCTGCAGAAGTATCTCGACATCGAACAGACGCGGTTCCAGGATCGGCTCAGCGTTCGCGTGGACGTCGACCCCGACGTCTTCGATGCCGAGGTGCCGCGGATGATCCTGCAGCCGCTCGTCGAGAACGCGATGAAGCACGGGATCGCGCCGCGCGTCGAACACGGACACGTGCACATCTCCGCCGGACGCGACGGCGATCGGCTGTGGATGCAGGTCCGCGACAACGGCGGCGGGCTGCACGGCGGCACCCTGAAGAAGCTGCGGACCGGGGTCGGCCTCTCGAACACGCGCGCGCGGCTCGAATGCCTCTATCCAGGGCATCACCGGCTCGAGTTCGCGGACCTCCAGGGCGGCCTCGCCGTCCGCGTTGACATCCCGTTCCATCGCGGCAGCGGCGTCGCGCCCGCGGCCGCCTTCCGGGCGGCATCGTAGGCATTCATGGCCGACGCGGCCGCCCGTGTGCTCATCGTCGACGACGAACCGCTCGCGCGCGAGCGCCTTCGCACGCTGCTGCAGGACGAACCCGGCATCGACGTGATCGGCGAAGCCGGCGACGCCGCCACCGCGGTGCAGGCGATCGCCTCGTCCTCGCCCGATCTCGTGTTCCTCGACGTGCAGATGCCGGGCGCGACCGGCTTCGACGTGATTGGAGCGGTCGGCGTCGACGCGATGCCGCTCGTCGTGTTCGTGACCGCCTACGATCGCTACGCGCTGCGCGCGTTCGAGGTCCACGCGCTCGACTACCTGCTGAAGCCGTTCGATCGCGAGCGCTTCCGCCACACGCTCGCCCGCGCACGACGACACGTGCAGGAGCGGACCTCCGGAGACCTCGAACGCCGGCTCCTCGCCATCGTCCAGGACCTCAAGCCGTCGCACGGCAAGGTCGAGCGCTTCGTCATCAAGACGGGCGGCCGCGTGTTCTTCGTGCGCGGCGACGAGATCGACTGGATCGAGGCGGCGGGCAATTACGTGAAGCTGCACGTCGGCGCCGACACGCATCTGTTCCGCGAGACGATGAACGCGGTCGAAGCGCGCCTCGACCGCGACATGTTCTTCCGCATCCACCGCTCGCACATCGTCAACATCGAGCGGATCCGCGAGCTGCAGCCGTGGTTCAACGGCGAGTACGTCGTGTTCCTGAAGAACGGCACGCGCCTGACGCTCAGCCGCGGCTATCGTGAGAAGCTGCAGGAACGGGTCGGCCGGGCCATCTGACGCCCACGAGGCTGCCGACTCTCGGGTTCTGGATCACGTCCTGGATCGTGAGCCTGAGCCGCTCACCGCGTAAATCCGACTGACACGGCGTCGGCGCCATCGCGCAGGCCGTGCGCGACGTCGACGCGCAGCACGCCGAGGCCGGGCAGCGCGACGCGCAGCCCGGCGCCCGCGTCCATCTGCACGCGCGAGTCGCGGCTCGACAACCCGCGTGTGGCGCGGGCCGTATCGACGAAGACGGCGGGCGCAACCCGTACGATCCAGCGCGGCGGCCGCATCCAGCGGCGCCATTCC
>JABFWM010000461.1 GCA_013362195.1 Acidobacteriota bacterium | reverse complement strand
GACGTGCCGATCGTCCCTCTGCTCATGGGGTTCCAGACGCGCGAGACGATCGAGACGCTCGCGGAGGTGCTCGGGCGCGTCGCCGCCGATCGTCGCGTGCTGCTCGTCGCGAGCTCCGATCTCTCGCACTATCTCGAGGCCACCGACGCGGTCGCCCACGATCGGCGCGTCGCCGAGTGCGCGGCCGCGTTCGACGCCGGGCGGCTCCTCGATCTGTTCGAGGAGTATCCGGAAGGCGAGCGCGGACGCTTCGTCGCGTGCGGCGGCGGGCCGATGATTGCCGTGATGCTGGCGGCACGCGCGCGGGGTGCGCGCGAAGGCCGCGTCCTCAAGTACGCGCACTCGGGGGAGATTTCCGGCGACAACAGCGGAGTGGTCGGCTATCTGGCGGCCGCGTTCGGCGCGTTCACGGATGTTCACTGAGGATCAGAAGCGGGCCCTGATCGAGATCGCGCGCGCGGCGGTCCTCGCGCAAGTGACCGAGCCGACCGCGTCGGACCCCGGCCCGGGTCACGCCCTGGTGGTGGACTTACCCACGGCGTCCGGCGCGTTCGTCACGCTCAAGCGCAGCGGCGAGCTGCGGGGCTGTCTCGGGACCCTCGAGTGCCGGCACTCGCTCGCTGAAGAAGTAGCGCGGCTGGCGCGCAGCACGGCCCACGAGGACCCGCGGTTCGCGCCGGTACACCCGTCGGAGCTTCCCCAGATCAGCGTCGAAGTGTCCATCCTCGGGCCGCTCGAACCGATCGACCCGCACGACCCGGCCGCCCTTGTCATCGGACGCCACGGTCTCGTCGTCGAGAAGGGCTGGCGCCGCGGCCTGCTCCTGCCGCAAGTGGCGACGGAGTGGCACTGGGACCGCGACGAGTTCCTCGCGCACACCTGCCGCAAGGCGGGCCTCCCCGCCGACGCGTGGAAATGCGGCGCAAACGTCTACCGGTTCGACGCGGTGGTCTTCGGCGAGGACTGAACGAGCAACCCCCGCAGCGTCGCCAGGTTCATCTTGTCGAGCGGGTCGATGTCGCTGCGCCGCCGGCTCTCGGGCGTCTCCAGCTTCGGCGTCTCGAGGAGCATCGGCAGCTTCGCGAACCGGCGGTCGTTCAGCAGCCGGCGGAACGGCTCGAGCCCGAGGCAGCCCCGGCCGATGTGCTCGTGACGATCGACGCGGCTCGCGCACGGCTTCTTGGAATCATTCAGGTGAAACGCCTTCAGCCGCGAAAATCCGACGATGCGGCCGAAGGCGCGGAACGTGTCCTGATATCCCTGCTCGGAACAGATGTCGTAGCCCGCGGTGAGCAGATGACACGTGTCGAGGCACACGCCCACCCGCGCCGTCCCGCCGAGCACGTCGATGATCGCGGCGAGGTGCTCGAACCGGTGTCCGAGATTGGTGCCCTGGCCCGCGGTGTGCTCGAGCACGATCATCGTCTTGCCGTCGGGCCGCGACTCGAAGATCGCCGCCAGCGCGTCGGCGACGAGGCGCAGCCCGTGTGCTTCGTGCCCCGACGTGTAGGCGCCGGGATGCATGACCAGGCCCGCGAGGCCCAGGCGTTCGGCGCGATCCAGCTCGTCGGCGAGCGCCGCGATCGACCTGCGGCGCAGATCGACGTCGGCGGCCGCGACATTGATCAAATAGCTGTTGTGCGCGATGACGGGATGAATGCGCGTCTCGCGCACGCGCTGGCGAAACCGCGCGACCTCTTCGTCCGGCAGCTCGCGCGCGCGCCACTGGCCGGCCGACTTCGTGAAGATCTGCAGCGCCTCGCAGCCGCTCGCCTCGGCGCGATCGACGGCGCGCCACAGGCCGCCGGCGATCGACAGGTGCGCGCCTATGCGGGGCATCTCATCTCTCGTGTAATGTAGCGGTCATGCGCACATCGATGCCAGTGGTGGTGCTCGCGCTGGCGCTGAGCGCCGCGCGTCCCGCGCCGCTGCACGCGTGGGGCTTCAGCGTCCACAGGTTCATCACCGAACGAGCCGTCGCGCTGCTGCCGGCGGAGATCCGGCCGTTCTTCGACGTCTACCGCACGACCCTCGTCGAGCATTCCATCGATCCGGATACGTACCGCACCATCGGGTTCACCGAGGAACCGCCGCGGCACTTCCTCGACATGGACGCCTACGGCCCGTTCCCCTTCAAGGCGCTTCCGCACGACTACCGGCAGGCGGTCGCCGCGCGCGGGGCCGACTTCGTCACGAAGAACGGGGTGCTGCCGTGGCGGACCGAGGAGATCTACGCGCGGCTGCGCGAGGCGTTCAAGCAGACCACGCCCTACGCGCGCGATGACATCAAGCTGTTTTCCGCGGTAATCGCGCATTACGTCGGCGATGCGTTTCAGCCCTTCCATGCCGCCGTCAATTACGATGGCCAATTGACGGGGCAGCAGGGCATCCACGCACGCTTCGAGACCGAGCTGTTCGAACGCGCCGTCGATCGCCTGCGCGTCGCGCCCGATCCCGTTCAGCCGATCGCCAACGTGCGCGAGTTCGTCTTTGCGACGCTCACGGACAGCTTCAGCTTCGTCGAGCCAATTCTTGCCGCGGACCGCGCGGCCGTGCAGGGCAAAAACGAATACGACGAGGCGTATTTCGACGCGCTGCTGGAGAAGACGCGGCCGATCCTGGAAAAGCGCCTGTCGCAGGCGATCACCGGCGTCGCCTCGGTGATGGCCGCCGCCTGGGTCGACGCCGGCAAGCCGCCGCTTCCGCTGCAGGCGCCGCGCGTGGTGCGCCAGGTGCGGCGCTGAGGAACGGAGAACGCCAGTACCTTATTTATACGGTTCTTCCCGGGTTGCTCTTTGCCCCGCGGCGCCGTTCCCTCCGTCGGCCTTCATTGCGCGGCGTTCAATGGCGCGCTCGAGCGGGCCGAGGATCAGCAGCACCGACAGCGTGATGGCCGCGCCGAGCACTGCGACGCGATACTGGCCGCCGCCGGCCGCGACGCCGAGCGCGGCATTGACCCAGACCGTCGCCGCCGTGGTCAGGCCCTGCACGCGGTTGTCGTTGTGCAGGATCACGCCCGCGCCCAGGAACCCGATGCCGGTGACGATCTGCGCGGCCATGCGCGTGGGATCGGACGCGTTCGGCGCCAGCGTCATCGACACGATCGTAAAGAGCGCCGACCCCATCGCGATGAGGATGTTCGTCCGGAACCCGGCGCTCTTCCGCCGCAGTTCGCGCTCGGCCCCGAGCAGCGCGCCCACCGCAGCCGCGAGCAGCAGCCGCTGAATCAGTTCCGCGTCGCTCAGAGGGACCATCGTTCAGCTCAGTCCGGTGGTACTTGGCTTGCAGCAGACGTCGTCAGGAGGCTGTGATGCTGTGGACCATCGTCGTACTGCTGCTGATTTTGTGGTTGCTGGGGTTCACGATGCACGTCGCGGGCGGACTCATCCACATCCTGCTCGTCGTCGCGCTCGTCGTCATCGTGCTGCGCCTGCTGACTGGACGCCGGGTGTAACGGCGTCCGCGTCCTCGCCCCATGCGGCTCGGGGATCCCCGAGTCCGCTACGGAACCAGCCAGAACCGCGTGCGATCCAGCGGCACCTCGACGTCGGGGTGCCACGTCATCTGTCCGTGCCGGCTGACGCGCAAATCGTAGCGTCCGGCCGGCACGACGAACAGCGTGTAATCGGGCCCGGCGAGCGGCCCTGCGGCTTCCTGCTGGCGCGAACCCGCGGAGAAGATCGCCACCTCCGTCGTGCCCGGCTCAGGGCTGCGCACTTCCAGCGCGCCGAATCCGCTCTTCATGTTAATCACTTCGAGGTGCCGTCCGGCTTCGTCCGGATACGGCATGACGAGCAGGCGCTCTGCCCACTTGATGGCGACCACGCGTCCGTCGCGTTCCTGAATCGCCTGCGCGTCGTACGATCCCGGCGCGACCGCTGCCTCGACCGCCAGACCCGGACGTGACTCGGACACCGGCCCCTGTCGATCGCCCGCCTTGAAAACCGTGACGCGCGTGTCGCCGGTGACCTCGTCCAGCCCGCTGAAGACGCGAATGCGCAGCGCGATGGGCGCAGGCGCCTGCATCGTCAAGGCGATGGCGAGCAGCCACGCGGATCGCATGCGCGATGTTAGGAACCCCGTCGACCGAGTGTCAAGGGGAACTGGGGCACCAGTGTTATCGTTGATGGCTTCGATGGACGTGTTCCTGGTCCCGGTCGCGCGCGATCGCTACGAGTTGTATTGCGAAGAGCCGGACGAACCGCAGGCGACCGATCCCACGCCGCCGACGGGATTCGTGCGGCGGCTCGTGCATCGCTTCCGCGAGCTGCTCGCCGAGGCGGAGCGCGAGCGCCGGCACGGGGCGGCCAGCGACCCGGCGCCGCGCGGCTTCATGTCGCGCGTCCGGGCGCGGACGATGCGCTACGTTGCGGAGTCGATTGCGGAGCAGCGGCTGCTCTGGCAGCTGCGCGGCCGCGCCGGGGCCGCGCTGCTCTTTCCCGACGACCTGTCGGAGGCGCACGCGCGCGAGATCCTGCGCCGGCAGCTCAATCGCGACTTCGAGCGGCATCGCTTCTGGCTGGCGATCGACAGCCTCGGCCTGGTCGGGTCGGCGGCGCTGATGCTGCTGCCCGGACCGAACGTCGTCGCGTACTACTTCGCGTTCCGGATCGTCGGCCATTTCCTGTCGGTGCGCGGCGCACGCCAGGGACTCGTCAAGGTGGAGTGGACGGCGGCAGCGAGCGCACCGCTCACCGCGCTCCGCGCCATGGTCGGCATGCCGCCAGAGGCGCGCGCGGATCGCGTCCACGAGGTCGCGTCGACGCTCAGGCTGGAGCACCTGGCGGCGTTCTTTCAGCGCACGGCGATTCCCTGATTGCGGCGCTCTTCACGGCCACGCCCGACGGGTCACCACGAAGCCTCACGACGGTACGAAAACCACACAGCAGGACCGCGAAGATGTCTGGTTGTGTCTGCGAGACCTTCATGATCCTGGTGACGAGCCGTCGGCCGCGACCCGTGGCTGTCGCATATACTTGAACTCCCTTGAGACTCAGCGACCTTGCGCAGCGCCTCGAGTGCCGGCTCGATGGCGACGGCGAGATCGACATCCGCCGCGTGGCGGCGCTCGAGGACGCCGGACCGGGCGACCTGACGTTCTTCGCCAACCCCCGATACGCGGCGCACCTCCACTCGACGCGCGCGTCGGCGGTGATTCTGTCGGATGACGCCGATACCGCGCCGTGCGCGAT
>JABFWM010000556.1 GCA_013362195.1 Acidobacteriota bacterium | reverse complement strand
GGTTGTAATTGGCGAACAGCAGCAGGTCGACGGCGCGGTTGCCGACATAGGCCACGTCGACGAGCATGTTGGCGGCGACTTCGCGCTGGATGGAGACGAACCAGCTCTGCACCGGGCTCGCATGATAGTCGCGCGGCATGTAGGTGACATTGGCCGTCAGCGGGTTGAACTGCGAGGGGTCGGCGAGGCCGGCCGGATAGCCCTGCTCCGCCACCAGGAACGCCGGCGAGGTCGGGACGGTCTGGTTCACGACCGCATTGATCACCTGCGGTCCGTTGATCGAGAGCAGGTCGCCGGCGCCAGCGCGATTGAAGTGCGTGTAGCTGATGCCGTAGCCGCCGCGCACGACGGTCCGCGGGGTCAGCGTATAGGCGAACCCGAGGCGCGGACCGGCATTGTTGCGGTCCGGATTCACCAGCGCACGGTCTGATAGCGATCCGTTCGTGGCGAGGATCATCGAGTTGGTCGCCGGATCGAAGTTCGACAGCACGTTGTCGCGCTCCCACATCGGCGTCGCGTATTCGTAGCGGACGCCGAGATTCAGGGTCAGGTGGCGCGCGATGCGCCAGTCGTCCTGCAGGTAGGCGAAGTGCATGTGGCGGCGGAGGTGGGCGACCAGCACGTTGCTGAGCGCATACTGCGCCCGCAGGCCGAGCATGAAGTCGGCGAGGTTGTACAGGTTGTTCGCGGCGGCGCCGGCGGGACGCGTGAACTGCCCGTTGTAGGTGTCGCGGCCGTAGAGCGGGTTCACGTCCTGCACCTCGGTGTCGACCCGCTGAAACTCGTAGCCGGTCTTCAACGAATGCGACTGCACCGTCCAGGTGTAGTTCACCTTCGGGTTGTAGACCGTCGGGTACTGCCACTGCGGGTTCGTCGCCTGCCGTCCGAGATCCGAATAGCCGGTGATGAGCTGCGTCGGCAATCCGCCGGCGATCCGCGGATCGTCGGGCAGGCCGCGCAGGCCGAACGCGTCCAGGGCCGGCGTCGATCCGAGCGCCGGCGGGTTCTTGCCGCCCTGCGTCCATGAGTAGCCGAATCGCGCCTCGAACAGCGACGTGGTGCGCGCCCAGGTGCTGCCCATCACGAACTGTTTGTTCCTGGCGTAGATGTGGCCGTTGCCGGCGCCGCCCGAGGGCAGCGGGATCGTCGGCTGATCGTCGGTCGCGAGATCGCGCCAGCCGTAGCGCCCGAACATCGCGAGGTTGGGGGTCATCTGCACGTCGACCTTGCCGCCCGCCTTGTCGGAATCGGCGGTGAACTCCTGGAGCGACGAATAGTTGTTGCTGTTGCCCGGCAGGTTGGTGTCGGGCAGCCCCGCCAGCACCGTGCGCGCGAAGGACGCGATCGGAATCGGCGTGCCCGCGGGATAGACCGCGCCGGTGCGGGGATCGCGGATGTCGACGGACAGCAGCCCCTGCCGCTGCGCCGGCGTCGCGATGCTCGCGATTGCCGTCGCCTTGCGCGTCTGCCGCAGGCCTTCGTAGTCGCCGAAGAAGAATGCCGTGTTCTTGCGGATCGGCCCGCCGATCACGCCGCCGAACTGGTGGCGATCGAGCGATGGTTTGCCGCTCACGGGCTTGAAGAAGCCCACCGCGTTCATCGCGGTGTTGCGCAGGAACTCCCAGCCGCTGCCGTGGAGCGCGTTGGTGCCGCTCTTGTAGTTCACGTTGATCGTCGCGCCCGCCGCCCGGCCGTACTCCGCGCTCATGTTGTTGGTGACGACCTTGAACTCACCGACCGCGTCGGGCGGCGGCTGCATCACCTGGTTCGAGAACCCCTGGTTGCTGGTGCCGTAGGCATTGTTGTCGACGCCGTCGATCAGGAAGTTGTTGAACGTGCTGCGGAGGCCGTTGACGTTGAAGGCGCCTTCGCGCGGCGTGTTGCCGGTCGTCAGCGACGATCCGCCGCTCTTCACCCCGGTGGTCAGCAGCGCCAGCGACGAGTACTCGCGGCCGTTCAGCGGCAGCGCGCGCGTCTGGTCGCCGGTGATCACCTGCCCGCGCTGGCTCGAGTCGGTCTCGATGAGCGGCGCGCCCGCCGAGACCTCGACGCGCTCGGTCAGCTGGCCGACCGGCATCTGCAGATCGACGCGGAGCCGCGCGCCCACCTGCACCTGCACGTGGTCGACGAGCGCGATGGCGAATCCGGACTTCTCCGACGTCACGACGTAGGTGCCCGGCCGGACGGTAAAGAACTCGAAGTTGCCGTCGGCCGTCGTCATCTTCTCGGCCGAGATGCCGGTTTGCGCGTTGGTCAACGTCACCTTCGCGGCGGGAACCACCGCGCCGGTCGTATCCCGCACGGTGCCGACGACCGACGCCGTGTCGAACTGCGCGAGCGCGGCGGAAGCGGTCAGCAACAACAGACACGCACACAGAAGGGGCAATCGCATGGGCAGACACCTCGAGGGAAATCGCATCGAGCCCGGCAGTGTACGCGGCACATACTACGCCGACTTCACGGCCGTGCAAACAGCGGATGACGCCTCGGGCCGCGTCCATCCGGTAAGATCGCGGACATGAATGACGTGCTGACGTTGATCCTCGGCGGCGGCCGGGGGAACCGCTTGTTTCCACTCACCCGCATGCGATCGAAACCGGCGGTGCCGATCGGCGGCAAGTACCGGCTCATCGACATCCCCATCAGTAACTGTCTGCACGCCGGCCTGAAGCGCATCTTCGTGCTGACGCAGTTCAACTCCGCGTCGCTCAACCGCCACATCGCGCAGACCTATCGCCTCGATCTGTTCTCGGAGGGATTCGTCGAAGTGCTCGCGGCGGAACAGACCCCTGACAACGCGGACTGGTTTCAAGGGACGGCCGACGCGGTCCGCCAGGCGGCGCGCCACTTCACCGGCTACGACGCGGAGTACTACCTGATCCTCGCCGGCGATCACCTGTACCGCATGGATTTCTGCGAGCTCGTCGACGCCCATATCGAGAGCCGCGCCGACATCACGATCGCCGCCCAGCCCGTCAACCCCGCCGATGCGACCCAGATGGGCATTTTCCGGTTCGACGCGAGCGGCCAGATCAACGGCTTCGAGGAGAAGCCGGACGCCGGGCGTCTCGCCGAGATGAAGAGCAGCGCACCGGCCGGCCCTGCGTTCGGCGGTCTCACTCCCGACAAGCCGTTCGTCGCCTCGATGGGCATCTACGTCTTCTCGCGCGACACGCTGCTCGACACGCTGCAGCGGCCCGGCGTCGACTTCGGAAAGGAGATCATTCCCGCCGCGCTCGGCGCGCTCAACGTCCACGCGTACCTGTACCGCGGCTACTGGGCCGACGTCGGCACGATCGCCGCGTTCTACGACGCCAACATCCAGCTGACCCATCGCGGCGCGCCGTTCAACTTCTTCCATCCACACCGCCCGATCTATACGCACCCGCGGTTCCTGCCCTCGATCCGCACCTACAACTGTGCGATCGACGCCGCGATCGTCGCCGAAGGCTGCTACCTCGATGAGTGCCGCATCAGCGAATCGGTCGTCGGCATCCGCACGCACGTGGGAACCGGCGCGGCGATCACCCGCTCGGTGCTGCTCGGCGCCGATTTCTACGAGGAGGAAGAGCCCGGCCGGGACGGCGTGGCGCTCGGGATCGGACGGGACGTCGTGCTCGACCGGGTGATCGTCGACAAGAACGCCCGGATTGCCGACGGCGTGCGGCTGGTGAACGACGACCACCTGACGACCGGCGAGGGCGACGGCTGGTGCATCCGCGACGGGATCATCGTGGTGCCGAAAGGCGCGATCGTCCGCCGCGGGACGTGACGGCGGTCACGCCGTTCATCCCGGACGTGTCCGGCGGTGCCGAAGGCGAACACCGACAAACCTTTCACGCGCATTCCCGTCTAACGCGGCGGGGATGATGGATGAGAGCGACGCTCGGACGGAGGAGGTCCCATGCTTTCGCTCTTGCCGGTTCTGTTCTGTGCCGGACTGATCACCTCGTCGTCGCTGTCCGCGTCGCGGGCGGCGCTGCTCGACTCGCCGTACCGGCACGTGCGCACGACCAACGGGAACGTTCAGCGCCTGCTCGAAACCGGCGTGCGCCGATCGCCGACCTTCGCGTCGCTGCTGGCGCGCCTGAACGCGAGCGACGTGATCGTCTACATCGAGCAGACCACGCAGATGCCGCAGACGCTCGAGGGCCGGCTGCTGCTGATGCCGGCTCGTCAATCATCAGCGCTACCTCCGCATTCAGATCGCGCGCGGCGCGTCGCCGACCGAGCTCGTGGCGCTCATCGGGCACGAGCTGCGCCACGCAATCGAAGTGGCGGAAGCCACCGACGTCCGCGATGAGGACGGTCTCGAGCGGCTCTATCGCCGGATTGGCGCGAGCAGCGCCGCCGAACACACCTACGACACCGAGGCGGCGCGGGCGACGGGGCGCCGGGTGAGACAGGAGCTGGTGGCCTAGCCGAGACGCCGGAGCATTTTCGGGGTGACGAACCAGTGCAGCGCGCCGACGCCCTTCGGCGGCGGCACGTCGAAGTCAATCCGGCAGACGCCGCCCTTCTTGAATTCGAAGGCGCCCTTCGCGCCAATCAACTGCGCGGCGAGCTCACCGAGGTTCGGCTCGTGGCCGACCAGCGCGATCCGTCCTTTGCGGACGTGGCGCGCGATCTCCTGCATCACGGCGGCGGGCGTGCCGGCGGGCGCGAGCGCGTCGGAGGTCGCGATCGGCGGCTTGTTCTTGAAGGCGTCGGCCAGCACGTCGGCGGTCTGGCGCGTGCGCACGAGCGGGCTCGTGACGATCTGATCGACGGCGACGCCGAGCGCGACGAGGCCGCGCGCTTCCTTGCGCAGCTTCGCGAGGCCGCCGCTGGTCAACGGACGCTTCGAGTCGTCGGGCCAATCCTCGCCGCGTTCCTCCGCGATCCCGTGGCGCACGAGATACAGCTCCAGCGTCGCCATCAGGCGCGACCGCCGGCGGCGCGCCGCCGGGCCGGCAGTGTCATCTTTGCCGCGCGCGATGGCCGCACGGTCGTGAGCTTGACCGCCACGTGGTGGCGGGCATGTTCGAGCGCGTCGTGCAGCACCGGCAGCATCGTGATGTAGCGCCCGTGCAGGTGACGGCATTCGTCCTCGATGCGGCGCGCCAGCACCGAGAGACCAACATCCGGCGCGTCGCGCTGCGCGCTTCGCGGCGCCGCCGCCACCGCCGCGACGTGATGCTGCAGGACCTGCAGATCGTGA
>JABFWM010000079.1 GCA_013362195.1 Acidobacteriota bacterium | reverse complement strand
ACTGCCGTTCAAGCACGTCCGCGATCAACACCCCGGCGTCTCCGTCGAACCGCACCCGCGCACCCGGTTTCAGCTTCTGACCCGGATGCATCAACGCCGTCCAGATCTCCTCGCGCCCGTCATCGCTCGGCTGCTCCCGGGCGAGGAGCAGACACTCGACCGCGCCGCCGCTCGGGACGCGGTGGCCGAGCAACCGGGCCGGAAACACGCGCGTGTCGTTGCTGACGAGCACGTCGCCCGGCCGAAGGAACCGTGGCAGCTCGCCAACGTACGTGTGGTCCAGATGACCCGTCGCGCGGTTGAGCACGAGAAGACGCGACTCTCCCCGCGGCGCGGCTTCCTGCGCGATCAGCTCAGGCGGCAGCGTGAAATCGAAGGCATCGACCTTCACGCCCGTACCTCGGCGTTAATCTTGCAGCTCACGGCTCAGATTGTATGGCCGGCCACGACCACGCATCAGCGCACGACGACGCTACCTCGACGATGGGAACCGCGGATCAGGCGTCCGGCACCAAGGGCACGCGCCCGGAAGATGCGGCCCCGGTCGTGGTCGAATCCCCGACGCAGATCACCAGCCTCGCGCTGACGGTGCTCGCCACGTGCGCCATCGTTCTGCTGCTCCAGTTCGCGCAGGCGATCCTCATCCCGTTCGTGCTGGGGGTGCTGATCGCGTATGCGCTCGACCCGCTGGTGAGGGCCCTGGAACGCCTCCGGCTGCCGCGCACGATTGGCGCCGCGATCGTCCTCGTCGCGCTGATCGCGGCCATCGGCGGCAGCGCCTACAGTCTCGCCGACCAGGTGATGCAGATCGTCGCGCAGGTGCCGCAGGCGGCGCAGCGCGTGCAGCAGCGCGTGCGGACGCACCGCAACGACGCCGGCAGCGCGCTGCAGCAGGTGCAGAAGGCGGCCACGTCGCTCGAGAAGACCGCGCAGGAAGCGTCGCAGCAGGCGCAGCCCGACACGCCGCCGCGTGGCGTGCAGCGCGTGCAGATCGTCGAGCCCGCGTTCAAGGCCAGCGACTATCTGTACTGGGGCGGCATGGGCATCATCGGCGGCATCGGCCAGTTCGCCGTCATCCTGTTCCTGGTCTACTTCTTCCTCGTCACCGGCGATCTCTACAAGCGGAAGATCGTGAAGATCGCCGGACCGCACCTGTGGCAGAAGAAGTTGACGGTGCAGATCCTCGACGACATCAACCTGCAGATCGCGAGCTTCATGCGGGTGCAGGTGCTGACGAGCGCGATCGTCGCCGTCGCGACGATGGCCGCGTTGTGGTACCTGGGACTGCACCAGTGGATCGTCTGGGGACTGGCCGCGGGCATCTTCAACTCGATCCCGTATCTCGGGCCGGTGCTCGTCACCGGCGGCCTCGGACTCGTCGCGTTCATGCAGTTCGACAGCGTCTCGCAGACGGTGCTCGTCTGCAGCGTCGCCTTCGTCATCACCAGCCTCGAAGGGTTCCTGCTCACGCCGGCGCTCATGGGACGCGCCGCGCGCATGAACCCGGTCGCGATTTTCGTCGGGCTGCTGTTCTGGGGCTGGATCTGGGGCGTGTGGGGCGCGATTCTCGCCGTGCCGATGCTGATGATGCTGAAAGCCGTCTGCGATCACATCGAGGAGCTGCAGCCGGTCGGTGAGCTGCTCGGGGAATAGCGCACGCGGCAGGCGATACGCGCGTCAGAACAGCGAGACGTGGCGCAGCAGCCACGCGACGACGATGAGCGGCACGAGCGCGGCGAGCACCACGATCGCTACGCAGGCGATGACGAATATCCAGTCGCCGCGCGTCGGGGGGACGCCCGGACGCGCGTGCCGCTCGAGCAGCGCGAGGTTCCACGCGTTCGACTTCCAGCCGAAGTCGAACAGATCGCCGACGACGGGAATGGCGCCGACCGCGAAGTCGACGATGGCGTTGATCACCATCCGCGCGAGCACGACCTTCGGGACGCGCACACGCGCCGCGTGGACGAGCAGGAGGACCGAGAGCACCGGCGTCGCGAGATCGCCGATCCCCGGGATCAGCCCGAGGATCGGATCGAGCCCGAAGCGGATGCCGGTGCCCGGCACGCGGAACGCGGTGTCGAGCAGCGCCGCCCAGCGACGCAGCGTATCGAGGTTGCGATCGGCGGGCGACAGCATGCGCGCAATTATCGCGTATGCGCCTTCTCGAGCGTGCGCACCTCGTCGTGCGCGAGCCGGATGATCTCGGCCTGCGTCTGGATCAGCGTCCGCACCCCCGCCGGCAGGTTCTCCTGCAGCGCCTTGGCGTAGGTGGCCTTGGCCACGTCCTCGCCGCGCTCCGCTTCAGCGATGATCGCCGCATCGTCGCGGCCGGTGACGAGCGACTTGATGTTCATCCAGCCGCGATGCAGCGATCCCGACACGCTGCCGCGCTGTTCCGGGTTGCCGCCGAGTTTTCGGACTTCCTCCTGCAGCTCCTTCACGAGCTCGGTGCGCTGCCGGGCGAATCGCTGAAACAGGGCTTTGACGTGCGCGTCCTTGACGCCCTCGGCGGCAGTACGGAACCCGTTCTCCCCGTCGCGGCAGGTCTCGATCAAGTCGTTCAGGGTGGAAATGGCTTTGCTTGTGTCCATGTGTCTGCTCCTCTCGAGTCGATGCTTTTCTGGGTGCCGTGGAGAAGAGAGCAAGCGACGCGCCACGGAGCGCGGGCCGAGGTGGGATTGCGCCGGCGGAGCCGGCCGTGGTACCAAGGTCGGCTGTGCACAACCGTTCGATGAGAGTCTGGCCAGGATCCCCCTATCCGCTCGGCGCAACGTGGGACGGCGTCGGCGTCAACTTCGCGATCTTCTCCGAACACGCGACGCGCGTCGAGCTGTGTCTCTTCGAGTCGCTGGAGGCCGAGAGCGAGTCGCTCACCATCCCGCTGACCGAACAGACCGACATGGTCTGGCACGGCTATTTGCCGGATGTCCGGCCCGGACAGCTCTACGGCTATCGCGTCCACGGCCCCTACGAACCCCATGTGGGGCATCGTTTCAATCCCAACAAAGTCGTCATGGATCCGTACGCCAAGGTGGTCGGGCGGGCGGTGCGCTGGCACGAGTCGCTGTTCGGCTTCCGTCCCGGCGAAGACGATGCGACGTTCAACACGCGCGACAGCGCGGCGCACGCACCGCTCGCCGCCGTGGTCGACACCGCGTTCACGTGGGGCGACGATCGTCCGCCGCGCACGCCGTGGCACGAGACGCTCATCTACGAGCTACACGTGAAAGGCTTCACGGCGCGGCATCCCGACATCGCCGAAGATCTGCGCGGTACCTATCTCGGGCTCGCGTCGGAGCCGGCGATCCAGCACCTGACGTCGCTCGGCGTCACGGCCGTCGAGCTGATGCCGGTGCACCATCACACCGACGAGTGGCACCTCGTGCGCCGCGGCCTGCGGAACTACTGGGGCTACAACACGCTGTCGTACTTCGCGCCCGACGTGCGGTATGCCTCGGGCGCGTCGCCGCTCGAGGGCGTCCGCGAGTTCAAGATGATGGTGCGCGCGCTGCACGCCGCGGGCCTCGAGGTGATCCTCGACGTCGTCTACAACCACACCGCGGAAGGCAATCATCTCGGGCCGACGATCTCGCTGCGCGGCATCGACAACGCGTCGTACTACCGGCTGCAGCCGCACGCGATGCGCTACTACGAAGACTTCACGGGCTGCGGCAACACGCTCAACATGCGCAGCCCGCGCGTGCTGCAACTGATCATGGACAGCCTGCGCTACTGGGTGAAGGACATGCACGTCGACGGGTTCCGCTTCGATCTCGCGAGCGCTCTGGCTCGTGAGTTGCATGCCGTCGACAAGCTTGGAGCGTTTTTCGACATCATCCATCAGGACCCGTTGCTCTCCCAGGTGAAGCTCATCGCCGAGCCGTGGGACCTGGGCGAAGGTGGGTACCAGGTCGGGAACTTTCCGACCAAGTGGACGGAGTGGAACGGCAAGTATCGCGATGCGGTGCGGCGCTTCTGGCGCGGCGACGGCGGCGGGGTTTCGGAGCTGGCGACGCGGCTGTCGGGCAGCAGCGATCTTTACGAGCAGAGCGGACGCCGCCCCTACGCGAGCGTCAACTTCATCACCGCACACGACGGCTTCACCCTCGCGGATCTCGTCAGCTACAACGACAAGCACAACGAGGCCAACGGCGAGTCCAACGCCGACGGCGAAAACCACAACCTGAGCTGGAATTGCGGCGTCGAGGGGCCGACCGACGATCGGCGCGTCCTCGAGCTGCGCGCGCGCCAGCGCCGCAACCTCATGGCCACGCTGCTGCTGTCGGTGGGCGTGCCGATGATCAGCGGCGGCGACGAGATGTGCCGCAGCCAGGGCGGCAACAACAACGCCTATTGCCAGGACAACGAGATCAGCTGGACCGACTGGTCGTCGTCTTCCGAGCAGCAGGAGTTCGTCTCGTTCACGCGCCGCGTGATCCGCGTCTGGAAGGACCATCCGGTGCTGCGCCGCCGCAAGTTCTTTCAAGGGCGGCGCATTCGCGGCGCGGAAGTCCAGGACATCGCCTGGCTCGATCCGACCGGCGCCGAGATGACCGACGAGATGTGGAACTCGCCGGACGTGCGGGTGCTTGGCGTGCGCCTCAACGGCGACGCGATCCAGGAAGTGAACGAGCGCGGCGAGCGCATTGTCGGCGACACGCTGCTGCTGATGTTGAACACCGCGCCGGAGGCCATCTCGTTCGTCCTGCCGGCGACGTCGCCGATCGAACGCTGGGAGACGCTGCTCGATACGGCCGACCCGTGGCAGGCGCCGCGGCGGCTGCGCGCCGGCGACCGCTATGCGCTCCACGGCCGCTCGATGGCGGTGCTCAAACTGAACAACCGGAAGGAAGACCTGCGACGCGCCGCGGACTGGGGACCGCAGGGAGTACTTTGATTGCGACAACGTTCACGGCCACAGCCGACGGTTCATGACGACGATCACGAAGGGACGAAGGTCACAGAAACACGTGTCCAAACCCAAAGAAACTTCGTCGCCTTCGCGGTCTTCGTGGCCTTCGTGAACAGGCCGTCGGCCGGCCCAGCGTGACAGCGACAGTGTTCGAGATCTTTTGAATGGCGAAACGCACACAACCCACCGCCGTCATCAACGCCGCGCCCCCCGCCCTCGACCCGCAGCTGCTCCGCCGCGTCGTCATCGAACGCGTCACGCCGGCCGTGGACGACGGGGAGTTCCCGATCAAG
>JABFWM010000624.1 GCA_013362195.1 Acidobacteriota bacterium | reverse complement strand
AGCGGCGGCAGTAGCGGGCGGCGGCGTTCCCGGCGATCGATCGCATCTTCGCGACCTTCATCGAGAGCGCGCACGTGCCCGGCGCGAGCTGGGGCATCGTCATCGACGGCGACCTGGCGCACAGTGGAGCGGCCGGCGTGCGGGATGTTGCGTCGAAGGCGGCAGTCGACACGACGACCGTGTTCCGCATCGCGTCGATGACCAAGAGCTTCACCGCCATCGCGATCCTCAAGCTGCGCGACGAAGGGATGTTGTCGCTCGACGATCCGGTGGAGCGCTACGTGCCCGAGCTCAAGGGCCTGGTCTATCCGACGGCCGACTCCCCCCGAATCACGATCCGGCACCTGCTCTCGCACGCCGAAGGATTTCCGGAAGACAACCCCTGGGGCGATCGCCACCTGGCCGACAGCGACGCGCAGCTCTCGGACATGATGCGCCGCGGGATCCCGTTCTCCAACGCGCCCGGCCTCGCCTACGAGTACTCGAACTTCGGCTTCGCGATCCTCGGCCGGGTCGTGGCCAACGTCTCGCGTGCGCCGTACGACCAATACATCCGCTCGGCGATCCTCCTGCCGCTGGGCATGTCATCGACGACGTTCGAGCCGCGCGACGTGCCGCGCGACGCGCTCGCGCTGGGATATCGCTGGGAAGACGACGCGTGGACGGCGGAACCCATCCTCGCGCACGGTTCGTTCGGCTCAATGGGCGGCATGCTGACGACCGTTCCGGACCTCGCAAAATACGTCGCGGCGTTTCTCGCGGCGTGGCCGCCGCATGACGGTCCCGAGACGCCACCCCTTCGCCGCGCGTCGCTGCGCGAGATGCAGCAGGTGTGGCGTCCGGCCCCGGGCGCCGTGGCGCGCGATTCGACCGGGCGTCTGCAGATGAACGTCGGGGGGTACGGTTTCGGACTGCGTGTCTCCCAGACCTGCGCCTTCCGCCATGTCGTCGCGCACAGCGGCGGGCTGCCTGGTTATGGTTCGCAGATGCGATGGCTGCCTGAATACGGCGTCGGGATCATTGCGTTCGGAAACCTGCGGTATACGGGATGGGGGCGTCCGGTAGACGAGGCGCTGGAGGCGCTGGCGAACACCGGCGCGCTGCAGCCGCGCGTCGTGCAGCCGTCGCCGGCGCTCGTCGCAGCGCGCGACGCCGTGTCGCGTCTCGTCACCAAGTGGGACGATGCGGCCGCGAAGAGCATCGCGGCCGACAACCTGTTTCTCGACGAGAGCGCCGAGCGGCGCCGCGCCGCGCTCGATCGTCTGCGCGCGAAGATCGGCACGTGCAGCCCGTCGCCGTCGCCGTTCGACAGCGTGGAGAACGCGCTGCGCGGCGGCTGGTCGATGGCGTGCGAGCGCGGCCGCGTGCAGGTCTCCATCACGCTCGCGCCGGCGATGCCGCCGAAAGTGCAGTATTGGTCCGTGGCCGAAGCGCCGGCAGAGCCCGCGGCGCCGGCCGCGTCGTGTCCGCGTCAGTAACCGCTCGCCGCCGGCTCGTCGCCGATTTTCTTGCCGTCGCGGAACGTGTTCGGGCAGAGCGGATGCGAAAAGGGCGTCGCGCCGTCCGCGGCGGTGAACGTGATGTCGTCGGACGGCATGCCCGACGGCGGGGCGAGTCCGCCCGCCTGGCGTACGCGTTTGGCGATCTCGTGGTCCGCGCACGACGTGTCGCCGCTGACGCCGAGGCCGCCGACGCGCGTCTGGCCTTTGTAGAGCGCCACGCCGCCGCCGAACGCGATCGTCCCGCCGCAGACGTTGCCAATCCCGGTCTTCACATCGTTGGCGGGCGCGAGGCAGGCCGGGTTGAGGGGATTGCCGTTGGCGATGCTCCACAGCGAGTGCCCGGGGAGGCTCAGTGTGTAAAGTCGCGCGGTCGACAAGGGAGATGTATCGGAACTGAACGCGTTCGCCGTCGATGCCTTCGCGATCGCGATGCCTCGGCTGCCCGGCCACGTGGCCGCGGCATCTTCGGTCGAGGCCGCCAGCGCGCACAGCTCGCCGTTGCGGTTCACGATCGCCCCCCACATGAACTTGCCGTGATTGAGCCCGCCTGCATCGCCGTTCTGAGCGGGCGCCGCCTGCAGCAGCTTCTTCAAGTCCGACGCGTTCGGCACGTCGTCGCAGCCCCTGGAGCGCGGAGGCGTCGGCGACGTATCGGGCTGCGAGGCATCTCTGGCGGTCGAATCGCGATTGCACGCAGCGACGACCGTGGCGATCACCACGGCGCCCAGCAAGGCACGAATACGCATGGATCCTCCTGCGCCCCTCAGCGCCAGCAACCGCCGTGCCCAAGACTTCCGCCTGAAGGCGGAAGCTACATCGGCTCTTCCGCCTGAAGGCGGAAGCTAGCGAACGTCAGGCGCTCGTCTCTTTCGCCTGAAGGCGGAAGCTACACGCGCGAGTACAGAGAGCCTCCGTAGCTTCCGCCTTCAGGCGGAAGCGGCCGGACATCCGCCGCGCTGGCACCGACGGTGCAGACATTCGCCGCATGACCACGCATACTTTCAACGCGGCGCTGAGCGGGACCTTCGAGCTCGGCGGACGGCGACCGGTCCATCGCCTTGGCTTCGGTGCGATGCGCATCACCGGCAAGGGCATCTGGGGACCGCCGCCCGATCGGCGCGAAGCCATCGCCGTCCTGCGGCGCGCGATCGAGCTGAACATCAACTTCATCGACACGGCGAATTCCTACGGTCCTCACGTCAGCGAGGAGCTGATCGCGGAGGCGCTCTACCCGTATCCCGACGGGGTCGTGATCGCGACCAAGGGCGGCCTCGAGCGGCCGGGGCCCGACCAGTGGACGCCGAACGGCCGTCCCCGCCACCTCGCCGAGCAGCTCGAAGGCAGCCTCCGCCGGCTGCGCATCGACTGCATCGACCTCTATCAACTGCACCGCATCGATCCCGCCGTGCCGGAAGACGATCAGTTCGGCTTCCTGCAGCGCGTGCAGCAGGAAGGCAAGGTCCGCTTCATCGGCCTGTCGGAAGCGACCGTCGAGCAGATCGAGCGCGCGCGGCGTTACGTGGACGTCGTGTCGGTCCAGAACCGCTACAACCTCGTCGACCGCGAGTGGGAACCGGTCCTCGACTACTGCACGCGCGAAGGCATCGGCTTCATTCCCTGGTATCCGCTCCTGGTCGGGCGCATCGGCGAGTCGAATGCCGCTGTCGCGCGCATCGCACAGCGCCTCGGCGCCACGCCCTCCCAGCTGGCGATCGCCTGGCTGCTGAAACGCTCGCCGGTGATGCTGCCCATCCCCGGCACCGCGCGCGTCACGCATCTCGACGAGAACGTCGCCGCCGCCGCGCTCACGCTTTCCGATGAGGATTTCGGCGTATTCGCCTGATGCAACGCTGAAATTCTGTGTTACCCTTCCCCGCAGATCGCGCGTCGCACGCCGCCGCGATCCGCAGCGACGCAGGGCGAACGCGGCCCCGGAGGTGAGCCGGATGCCGCGAACGCAACTCTCAAGGAGACGAGATGGCGAAGAAGTCGACCGCGAAGAAATCCGCACGGAAGCCGAACGCCGCATTCATGAAGCCGATGACGCCGAGCTCCTCGCTCGCTGAAGTCGTCGGCGCGAAGCCGATTCCGCGGACCGAGGTCACCAAGAAGCTGTGGGCCTACATCAAGAAGAACGGCCTGCAGGACAAGAAGAACAAGCGGATGATCAAGGCGGACGACGCGCTCAAGCCGGTCTTCGGCGGCAAGGCGCAGGTCAACATGTTCGAGATGACGAAGCTGGTGAACAAGCACCTCAAGGCCTAGTCGCTCCTTCCCGCGCACGCGCCTCACACGCCGGTTGCCACCGTCGGCAACCGGCGGCGTTCCCGTCGCCGGGCCGTCGCGCACGCGGCCCGGCCGGGCACTCGGCATCTCCCATCTTTCGAACACCAGCGCGTTTTCCTTCCTGAGCACGACCGCGCCGCCCACGATCCTGCAGGTCGCGCGCGCCGGTCGGACGCGTCTGCGGCGGGCGCGGAACATGGAAGGTGGGCCGTGCTCATGAGGTGTACAATCGGCGCTTCCCCATGACCAGCACGACCTCCGCGCCGCCCGCGCCGATGACCTTTCGAGACGTGCTGCGCGTCGAGCAGATGCGTCGCGTCTGGTACGCGCAGATCGTCAGCCTGCTCGGCGATTTTCTCGCCCTCTTTGCCGTGATCAGCGTCGTCTCGTTCCGCCTGCACGGGACGCCGGCGCAGGTGACGGGCGTGCAGATCGCCTACATGCTGCCGCTGGCGATCCTCGGGCCGCTGGCCGGTGTCTTCGTCGATCGCTGGCCGCTGAAGCAGACGCTGGTCGGCAGCGACCTGATGCGTGCCGGGCTCGTCGCGCTGCTGTTCGTGTCGACCGCGCTCTGGCAGATCTACCTGGTGCTCGCGGCGCTCAGCTGCGTGTCGAGCTTCTTCGCGCCCGCGCAGTCGGTGACGATCCGTACGTATGTGCCGCGCCACGGCCTGATTTCGGCGAACGGCCTGATGCAGATGGCGATGATGGGCGTGCGCGTGATCGGTCCCGCGGCGGCCGGCGCGCTCGTCGCCTCGTTCGGTCCGCACATCTGCTACACGCTCGACGTCGGGAGCTTCCTCGCGTCGGCGGCCCTCATCGGCAGCGTCGCCATCGTCCGTCCGCGCGCCGACGCCGCCGATCGCGACGGCGCGGCGACCGGCCGCGTCGAAGCGATCCTGCACGACATCAGCGAGGGCATGCGCTTCATCATGCATCACGCGGCGCTGTCGTTCGTGGTGCTCGCGATGGCCGCCGGCATGTTCACGATCGGCTGCTTCGGCCCGTTGATTGCCGTGTACGTGCGCGAGTGGCTGCACGCCCGCGCCGGCACCTTCGGCATCGTGAGCGCGATGGTGGGCGTCGGCATGTTGTTCGGCATGCCGGTGGTGCGCCGCCTCTCCGGCCGGCGTTCGAACAGCACGCTGGTGCTGACCGGGCTCGCCGGGATCGGTGTCGGCGCGCTCCTGCTGGGGGCGCTGCCCTACGTGGCGAGCGCCATCCTTGCCATGTTCATCATCGGCTTCACCTTTGCCGGCATCATCGTCCCGGCGCAGACGCTGATGCAGCAGGAAACGCCGCCCGCGATGATGGCGCGCATCTCGGGGACGGTGATGTCAGTCGTGCTGTTCGCGCAGCTGGTCGGACTGGTGCTGTCCGGCATCCTCGCGCAGCTCGTCGGCGTGCGCGCGGTGTTCTTCCTCTGTGCGGT
>JABFWM010000678.1 GCA_013362195.1 Acidobacteriota bacterium | reverse complement strand
GAACGGCGCGCGTATCATGACATTGTGATCGTCCGCCGCGCCCTGGCGCGCTTTCGCGGAGAAGCTCGGCTCACCGGGCTCGCGATCTGGCGGGGTGTCGTCGGCATCTATCACAGCAACGATCTCACCTTCGCCTCCTCGATCGCCTACTACACGCTGCTCTCGCTGTTTCCGTTTTTTCTCCTGGTGTTTACGATCCTCGGCAGCGTCACCGCGAATGCGGCGGACCGGGCCGAGATCCTCGGGTTCGTCCTCCGCTACTTCCCGCGCCAGATCGAATTCGTCACCACCCAGCTCGATTCCCTGCAGCAGGCGCGCGTGCGCCTCGGGGTCGCGGGCAGCCTGCTGATGATCTGGGCCGCGATGGGCGTGTTCGGCGCGATTACCTCCGCCGTCAATCACGCCTGGGGCGTGGAGAAGCAACCCAGCTACTTCAAGCACAAGCTGATCTCGTTCGTGATGCTCGTGGCCGCCTCGCTGCTGCTGCTCGCGGGGCTGCTGATGATCAGCGCGATCAACGTCATCGAGGCGCGCTGGTTCGCGGTGGTCCTCACGCGGACCCCCGGCCTCGCCGTGATGACGCACTTCGCCGTGCGCTGGGCCAGCACCGTCGTCCTGATTCTGGTCGTCGGCCTGATTTTCTATTTCGTGCCCAACGCGAAGGTGCGCTTCCGCGACGTGTGGGTCGGCGCAGTCGTGACCGGCCTGCTGTGGCGCGGCGCACTGTCGGGCTTCTCGTGGTACGTGCACGACATGACGCGGTTCAGCAACATCCACGGGTCGATCGCGGCGGTCGTCGTGTTCCTCGTGTGGGTCTACATCTCGGCGGTGTTGTTGCTGTACGGCGTCGAGGTCACCGCCGCGAACGCGCGCCTGCGGCGGCATCGGCCCGAGGAGGTCCCGGCGGCGCCCGCGCCGCGTGTGTGACGATGGCGAATATGTGGATGACTGCCGCGGCGTTCGTGCTCGCACTCGCGGCAATGCCGCTGAGACTGATCTCCGTCGCTGACGAGATCAAGCTCGGGAACGAAGCGCAGCGCAGCCTGCGCAAGGAGGTGCCCGAAGTCGGCGGTGCGGCGGCAACCTACCTGGCCCGCATCGGACGGCGGCTGGCCGCGCACGCGAAAGGCCCGCGCTACCCCTACAGCTTCTCGATCGCGAATTATCGCGAGATCAATGCGTTTGCGCTGCCGGGTGGTCCCGTGTGGGTGCATCGTGGCGCGATGGAGGCGGCCGCGAACGAATCGCAGCTCGCCGGAGTCCTGGCGCACGAAGTGGCGCACATCGCCCGGCGACATGCCGCCGATCAGATCTCGAAAGGCGCGGTTGCGAATGGGCTGCTCGGGCTGCTCGGCGCGGTGCTCGGGAACTCCGGCGGCGCGCGCACGGCGCAGATCGGCGCGCAGGTGCTGGCCGGCGGCTACATGATGAAGTTCAGCCGGGACGACGAGCGCGAGGCCGATCGCTTCGGCCTCGAGATCATGCGGAGCGCCGGGTGGGACGCACGCGGCCTGCTCGAGTTCATGCAGACGCTGCGCGCCCGCGCGGGGCGCGACCCGGGCTCGGTCGAAGTGTTCCTCTCGACGCACCCGTCGCCCGCCGATCGCGTCGAGCGCCTGCGCGCGCAGCTGCGCGGCGTGCCGAAGGGCGGAACCCGCGACAGCGCGGAGTTCCAGCGCGTTCGCGGCACGTTGAAGCGGATGGCGCCGGCCCGCGCGATGCCGAAATGAAGGCCGGGCGGTCTTCACCCCGAACGCCCACACGCCGCACGAAGTTCACGAAGCGACGAAGGTCACAAAGGAAGACGGAGCGTGGTCAGGAGCCGTCGCCGTCAGCCGCGTGAGGCCTCACGTGACTTTCTCGAGATCCTTGGGCGACGGCCCGTTGACCACCGCGCCGAACCGGTCGAACCGCGATCCGTGACAGGGACAATCCCACGTCGACGCGGCCGGGTTCCACGCGACGATGCAGCCGAGATGCGGGCACACCGCCGACCGCTTGTGGATCCCGCCGCGTTCGTCGCGGAAGACGGCAATCTTCCGTCCGTTCTCCACGATCACGGCGCCGGTGTTGGACGCGATCTGATCGATCGACGACACTTCGCCGGGCGTCAGCCACGACGCGTACTGCAGCGCGACGTTGAGGTTCTCCTTGACCCACTCCATCGCCGCGCCGGTACGGACGCGGGACGGATCGTAGAGATCGGTCCACGGATTGGCGCGGCCCTGAATCAGATCGGTCAGGAGGATGCCGGCGATGGTGCCGTGGGTCATGCCCATTCCGGAATCGCCGGTCGCGACGTAGACGTTGCCGGCGTCGAGGGGATTGCGGCCGATGTAGCCGAGGCCGTCGACGGTCTCCATCACCTGTCCCGACCAGCGGAACTCGACGTCGCGTGCGGCTGGGAAGCGTTCACGGGCCCACTGCGTGAGGCGCTCGAAGCGTTCATCGGCGTCCTGCGCCTGCCCCGTCTTGTGGTCCTCGCCGCCGACGATCAGGATGTCGACGCGCTCGTCGGTGTCGCCGCCAAGCTCGCGCGCCGTCGTCCGCTGCAGCCGCACGTAGTGATAGGGATCTTCGGTGTCCCAATAGAGCGCGTGGGAGATCGCACCTGCGGGCACGCGCAGTCCGATCGCATAAGTGTGGTACGGCGCCTGTTTCGTGTGAATCGCGACGATGTCGTTGAACGGGGAATTGGTGGCGATGACGGCCGCGCCGGCCTGCACGATGAGATCGTCGGCGGTGCGGACGACGGCCGGCTGGCCGCCCTCGACCGACACCGCGCGCGTGCCGGTGTAGATCTGCCCGCCGTGGCGCTGCAGCGCGGTGGCCAGCCCCTCCAGGTATTTCATCGGATGGAACTGCGCCTGGTTGCGGAACCGCAGGCAGGGCCCGCTCGAAAAGCCCTGCACCGGCGCGGTCGGCAGCTTGTCGACTTCCACGCCCGCGGCGCGCGCCGCCTCGAGCTCGCGATCGAGATCGCGCTCCTTCGCGCCGCGCCCGAGAACGAGGTAGCCGTCGACCTGCTCGAAGCTGCACGAGAGGTGCTCGAGACGGCAGATCGTTTCAATGCGATCGATGGCAGCCCGGTGGCTGCTGCACGCGAGCCGCGCCCCATCGGGTCCGTGCAGGCGCAGGATCTCCTCGTAGCGATCGTCGATCTCGTTCGACAGGTGCGCCGTGGTGAGCGCCGTCTGCCCGCCGCCGACGGCAACGGCATCGATGACGATGACCGACCGCCCCTCGCGCGCCAGCTGATATCCCGTCGTCAGGCCGGCGATGCCGGCGCCAACGACGCAGACATCGGCGCGCGCGTGATTGCGCAACGGCGAGGTCGTGAGAGCGGTCGTCGTCTGCTGCCAGAGTGAATGACTGCGCGGCATAATCGGCGGATACAGCGTCGCGTTCGAGGATCGTCCCCCGGGTCGTGCCGGTCGACGTCCTGGTGATCGCCGCAGAACGCCTAGCACGCCGAGTACCCGCAGGCGACATTTTGGCGCATGTCAGCGGCAGCCGTACATGGCAGGACAGGGAGGTCCGAAGACTCTCCCTGCAGCCTGGTGGCAGGTGGTGGTGGCGAGGCGGTTGCTCCGGCGGAGTGCCGAAGCGGTGTGTTGCCGCCTTAGAGAGCAAGCGCGGTGCCATGCAGATCGCGATATTTGGGCCTGATTACGCGTGAAATCGGGTGGGGAAGTGGTAGCGCGTTACCTCGGCCTTCATCAGCCCGAGGGTAACGCGCGTTACAGAGGGTAACAGCCAACCATCCGCGCCGCGGACGCGTCGAAACGGCTGCGCTGACATGCCGCAATCACGGACCGGCGTTCGGCGGCGGCGTGGGTGTGCGCGGGTGAATCGGGATGTCTCCAATGTGATCGGCATCGCGCGACAACAGCACGCCGTTCATGAACACTGCGGCGCCGAGGGCGGCGACCCCGCCGCCGACGCCGAAGCCGACGCCGGGTGCGCCCGCCGCGAACCCGATCAGCATCAGCAGCCCGAATCCCAGGCCCATCAGCACCACACCTGCACTGCGGTAGCGCTGTGCCTTGGTCGAGATGCGCGCGCCGTTCGTCGCATAGACGTTGGCCGCACGACGCGAGTGGCCGGCGACACGATCGAACTGCGCGGGGTCCACCTCCGGCGGCGGCACGAGCCCATGCTCGATCATCGCGATGCGTTCGCGAACCGCGAGCTCGCGCAGCCGCTGCCGCGACGCGAACGCATAGGCGATCATGCCGGCGCCGCCGATCACGACCACGATCAGGCCGATGGTGAAGAACACGATCAGCATTTCCCCTGGTTGCACGGAGCCTCCTCGGGCGTTCTGGGGACATTAGACTGGCGGTTCCGGGGCTTTGTTTCAGGGCGGGGAGCGGACCGGGGTGAAACAATCACTCCCTGCCGGCGCTCTAATAGTTGAAGCGGATGGCGGACTTCGACGAACGCTCGCTGATCGAGCGGTGCCGGCAGGGGGAAGACGACGCCGCGTTCAGCGAGCTGATCGACCGCTACAAGGACCTCGTGTACGGAATGGTGTATCGCCTGACCGCCGATCGATCGCGGGTGGACGATCTCGCGCAGGACGTGTTTCTGAACGTGCATCGCGGGCTGCCGTATTTCCGCGGTGAAGCGCGGCTGTCGACCTGGATTTACCGCATCGTGGCCAACGTCTGCGCGCAGGCCAGGAGCCGATCTCCACGCGAAGTGCCGCTCGATCGCGGTCCCGACCGCTCGCCGATCGATCCGGCGGTCGTGGATGGCGTGTTCGGGGACATCGAGCTGCGCGATCGGCTCGAAAAGGCCATCGCGCAGCTGCCGGAGCCGTACCGGTTCCTGATTGCCGCGCATCATCTGCGCGGCGTGCAGTACGAGGCGCTCGCGGCGGCGCTCGACGTGCCGCTCGGCACGATCAAGACGCACCTGCACCGCGCCAAGCGGCGACTGCGCGAGCTGCTGACGGAGACGTGACGCGTATGACGTGTCATGACGTGCTCAATCGGATCGAAGCGGTGATCGCCGCGGACGAAGCGGCGACGCCCGAGATGCGCACCCATCTCGAAGGCTGCGTGCGTTGCGCCGCCGCGCTCGCGACGGCGCGGCAGATCGAGGAGGCGCTGCAGGCGCGGCCGGTGCCGGCGGCGCCCGCCGGCTTCGGCGCGGCCGTCGCCGCGCGGATCCGTCCGGATCGATGGCGATCCGAAGAACACGTGGACCGGGTGTTCAA
>JABFWM010000318.1 GCA_013362195.1 Acidobacteriota bacterium | reverse complement strand
AGGCCGTTCGGACCGGCGCGGAGCCGGTGGCGTTGATCAACGAAACAAGCGCACGACGGTTTTTCGCGAACGGCTCACCAGTGGGACGAATGCTCGAGACGATCGCTCAGCCGTCAGCTCGGATTATCGGCGTCGTCGGCGACGTGCGAATCCACGGCCCCGAATACGATGTCCGCCCTGAGTTTTACTATTTGTACGGTCAGGCTGACGCGAAGCGCGCCGGCCCAATGAGGATTGTGTTGCGGCCGCGCATGGCCGCGATGCTTTCGAGCGAGCGGCTGCGGCAAATCGCGCAGGGACTCGGCCCGACGGTCCTCGTCGGATCGGTCCAATTCAGTACCGAAGACGTGGATCAAGTGACCGTGACGCCGCGGCACCGCACGTTGCTCCTGAGTCTGCTGGGCGCGCTCGGCTTGGTACTGACACTGGTCGGGATCTTCAGCATGACGGCTTATACGGTCGCGCGGCGCACGCAGGAGATCGGGATCCGGATGGCGTTCGGCGCCCGAGCCAGCGACGTCGTGCGCGCGATGGTGCGCGATGCGGCGTGGCCGGCATTCGTGGGATTGTCGATGGGGTTGCTCGGCGCGCTATACGAGACGCGGATCCTTGCCAGCTTCCTGTTCGAGACAACCCCGCACGATCCGGCGACGTTTGCGGCCGTCGCGGCGCTGATGAGTGCGGCCGCCCTTGTCGCCGCCTGGGTGCCCGCGCGGCGGGCGGCGCAAGTCGACCCGGTCATCGCCCTTCGTGCGGAGTAGACACACCCATGCACCGCGCCGCCGCGCGGCGAATTTCCGCGCGGATACCTTCGGCAACACTCGCGGGCGTGGCCCTGCGCGACGAACGCTACGAACCGTACGAACCCGCCGCGCTCCTGCTGTAACGGCCAGGGCGGCAGCGAAGGTGGACGCGATCGACGGTCCTGCACCAACTCCGGATCTGAAATATCTCGCCGACCTTTTCGCCGTCCTGGCGTCGTGAGTCGCGCCCGTCGAGCAATCGGATCGCGTCGAGCGCGCTTGCGACTCCCTGCGAATGCACCCCACCCGCTGATTGACCGACGGAGTAAACTGGGTGCATGCCCAAGGATGTCACCGCGCTGTTTCGCGACGCTTCCGAACTGCCCGCGCGCGATCGGGCGGCGCTTGCGGGCCTGCTGATCGAGTCCCTCGAAGCAGACCAGGAACCAGACGTTGAGGAGCCGTGGAGCGACGAGATCAAGCGGCGCGTCGCCGATATCGACGCCGGCAACGTCGAAACGGTCCCTTGGGAGGAAGTGCGCCGGCGGTTGCTCGACCGGCTGAATGCGCGTTAGGTTCCATCCCGCCGCGGCTGCGGAAATCGAACGAGCGCAAGCGTGGTACGAAGAGCGGAGCGTGTTTGCCGCAGCCGGATTCCTGCAAGAACTGACTCGGGCCATTCAGCGCATTCGGCTCGCCCCTGAACGGTACCCAGCCGCGGAGCAGCACGCGGCGAATCGTTCTCGAACAGTTTCCCTTCACAGCGTTCTACGTGGTGCGACGTGACGAGGTCTTCATCGTTGCGGTCGCCCATCACAGGCGACGTCCTGGCTACTGGACGGCTCGTACTGGCGATTCTGAGTAGTCCGAAACAGCACACCTTGCCGTGCAAGCCGTCGGGCGCCGCCCTTCGTGCGGAGTAGACACGCCCACGCACTGCGCCGGTTCGTCGCCCAGCCCATCAGTGGCCCTTCCCTGCACCGACGGTCTCGGGTCGCGTCGTTGACGCCTATTCCGCGCGCAGCGCGGCGCAGGGGTCGATCCGTGTCGCGCCGCGCGCGGGCAGCCATGCCGCCACCAGCCCCACCACCATCAGCAGCAGCGTGACGATCGTGAACGCGATCGGATCGGTCGGCGTCACCCCGAACAGGAACGTCTGCAGCACGCGGGTCACGCCGGCGGCCCCCGCGAGGCCGACAATCACGCCGGCGGCGACGATGCGGAGCGCGCGCGCGAGCACGAGGCGAAGCACGTCGCGGCGTTGGGCGCCGAGCGCCATGCGCACGCCGATCTCGCGGCGGCGCTGCGCCACTGCGTAGGCCATCAATCCGTAGATGCCGCACGTCGCGATCAGCGTCGCGGCCGTCGCGAACAGCGCCACCAGCAGCGTCCGGAAACGCGGCTGCGCCACCGAGGCCGCCAGCGCTTCGTCCATCGTCACCGTGCTCTCGATCGGCAGATCGGGCGCCGCGCGGCGAATCTCCGCGCGGATGCCTTCGGCGACACCGGCGGGTGTGGCCGTGCGCGCGACGAACGCCACGAACCGCACGAACCCGCCGCGCTCCTGTTGAAACGGCACGTAGAGCATGGGCTGCACGGCCCGATCGAGTCCTCTCTGACGGATGTCGGCGACGACGCCCACCACCGTGAGCCACTCGCGGTCACCGCTCACGCGGACGCGCCGGCCGAGCGCCGCGCCCGGGCCACCCGGAAAGTATTCGCGCGCGACGCGCTCGCTGACGATCGCCACTTTCAGCGTGTCGGCCGTGTCCTGTGCGGTGACATCGCGTCCCGCCAGCAGCGGAATCCCCATCGTCTTGAAATAGCCCGCGTCGATCTTCGGGGTGCCGACGAAGGGCGCCGGCTTCGGCTGACCCTCGATCTCGAAGTCGCTCTGGATGAACATCATGCCGAAGGGCACCGAGTTGATCAGGCTCGCCGACTTCACGCCCGGCAGGTACTGGATGCGATCGAGCACGCCGCGCGCGAACGCATGGATCCGATCGGGGTCGTCGTAGAGGCGCGGGGGCAGCGTCACCTTCACGATCTGCACGACGCCGTCCCGCCCGCTCGCCTCGAAGCCGGGCGACACCGACGTGAGGCGCACGAAGCTGTGAATCAGCAGGCCCGCGCCGATCAGGAGGACGAGCGTCATCGCGATCTGCGCGGCGACCAGCAGCGTCCGCAGCCGCTCGCCCTGGCGGTCGCCCGCCGTGCGCGCCGCGCCGGCGTGCAGCGCGAGGCCTTCGCCAAACGCGGCGCCGCTGCCGCGCAGCGCCGGCAGGAGCCCGATCAGCAGCGTCGCGACCATCGACAAGCCGAGGCAGAACGCCATCACCCGCGCGTCGATGACGATGCCGCCGACGCGTGGCAGCACGAATGGCGGCACCAGCGGCAGCGTCACGACGATCGCGATCTGCGCGAGCATCACGCCGAGCGACGCGCCCAGCACCGACAACACGATCGCCTCCGTCAGCAGCTGACGCACGATCCGCCGGCGTCCCGCGCCGATCGCCATGCGTACGGACAGTTCGCCGCGGCGCGCGCTGAGGCGCGCCATCTGCAGGTTCGCGACGTTGACGCAGGCGATGAGCAGCACGAACGACACCGCCCCGAGCAGGATCAGCAGCAGCGGGCGCACCGACTCCGTGCCGTACTCCTGCAGGCCGAACGTGCGCGCGAGCCTGCGGACGTTCGGCGCGATGACGCCTTCGGTCGCGAGGGCGCCGGCGGGCGCGATCGAGGGATCGTTCACCAGCGCCGTCAATTCCGCCTCCGCGCGCTCCCGCGTCACGCCCGGCTTCATGCGGCCCAGCAGCCAGAGAAACGCGCTCGTGCCGGTGTCCCCTTCCCAGCGATTGAGGAGAAACATGTCCGCTTCCGGCAGCGCGCCGAGCCGGGGGACCACCGGCCTGAAGCTGAAGTCCGGCGGCAGCACGCCGACGACGGTCCGCGGGACGCCGTCGATGGTGAGGGACCGTCCGACGATCGCCGGATCGGCCTCGAGCAGTGTGCGCCACAGCCGATCGCTGACGATCGCGCTGCGATCGTCGTCCGGCGCCGCGGCGCCGGTGAAGAAGGCGCGGCCGCGCGCAGGGGTGACGCCCAGCGTGTCGAAGAAATTCGGACTCACGTCGAGCGCGCGCACCTGCAGCGGCTCGCCGCGTCCGGTGAGCTGGACGTCGATCGACGAGTAGGCGGTCAGCTGTTCGAGCGCGGTGACGCGCGGGCGCAGCCCCTCGTACGACACGGGCGACCAGGTCGAGAACGTCTTGACGCCCCTCGGAGTCTGCTGCGCTGACTGGAGGATGATGAGGCGATCGGGAGTGGGATACGGCAGCGGCCGCCAGAGCACGCCGTAGGCGACGGAGAAGATCGCGGTGTTGAGGCCGATGCCGAGCGCCAGCGTGACGAGCGCGGTGAAGGTGAACGCCGGATCGCGCCGCAGCAGTCGCAGCGCATGACGCACGTCCTGCGCGAACGTTTCGACGGCCGGGAACCTCCACGGTTCGCGCGACTGTTCGCGCAGCCGCAGTCGATTGCCAATCCGCCGACGCGCGAGCGCCCGCGCGTCGTCGCCGCTCATGCCATCGACGTCGGCAAGGGCATGCGCCTTCATGTCCTCGTGAAAGCGCAGCTCGTCTTCCAGATCGCGATCGAACTGATTCCGCCGGAAATAGAACAGCAGACGCCGGAGCACAGAACCCACGCCACCCTCCTCGGGAGTCAAGGACGCTCGAACCCATCTCATACGCCTGCCGGCGTTGAAAGCAGCGCGGCGAGCGAGCGCGCGATCGAGCACGCGGCCCGCCTTGGCGCCGAACGCGCTTCGGTGCGTCCGCCGTCGCTTCCGCGGAGCGGAAGCGAGCCGTCGACGCGGCGAGCGAGGGCGCGCGTCTAGGGTCCGAGGCGCGAAGCCCTCCGAGTGGTTATGTCGTCTTCATCACGCGCATGATCGCGCCGAACATCTGGGAGAATCGCGACTCCTCGACGCCGAGCTGCTTCTTCCCCGCCGTGGTGAGCGTGTAGAACCGGGCTCGCCGGTTGTTCGCCGACGTCTTCCACTCGGCGATCACCCATCTCTTGACGAGCATCCGCTGCAGCGCCGGATACAGCGACCCCTCTTCAATCGTCAGCACGTCCGCCGAGACCATCTGGAGGTGCTGCGCAATGCCGTAGCCGTGCATCGACGCGATCGACAGCGTCTTCAGAATCAGCATCTCGAGCGTGCCCGGAAGCAGCTCGTTCTTGCCCTTCGTCTTCGCTTCTTTCATCAGGGTCTCTTTGCATAGACGAACTATGAGAGCGGAAAGTTTGCCTCCTGCAGGGAGAGGCTGTCAACTGTTGGCGTCTGGCGTCATCCGAAGCAGATGCATCGAGCACCACGACGTTGACCATCCCGAACCGAGCGCGAATAAGGGAAGGGATCGAGGACGACGATGCGGAGCAGGCGGCAGATGACCGTGACCGCGCCGCCCATGCCGAG
>JABFWM010000457.1 GCA_013362195.1 Acidobacteriota bacterium | reverse complement strand
CGATCAAGTAGGCGCTGCCCTCATCGCACAGCACGTAGCCCCATCCGCCGGCGCGGGCCGCCTCGTCGTGCGCGTTGCGCCCGTAGGCAATCGATCCGGTCCCGGCGATCACCACGACGCCGGGCTGCCCCGCCGCGCCGGCTTCGAGCGCGACGAGCGCGTCGTTGACGACGAGCACGCGCGCCTTGTAGCCGATCCGCTTCATGATGCCGCGCACGACCGCCGAATCCTCCGGCCGATCGACGCCGGCGATGCCGAGGCAGATCGCCGCCGGCGTCAGGTCGGTGTCGCCGAGCACCTCGTTCATGACGCCGTGCAGCACCTTCTCCACGTCGAGCTCGCCGGCGGCCTGCAGGTTCGCCCCGCCGCGGCGTGCCTCGGCCAGCACCTCGCCGCGCTCGTCGGCGAGCTGACAGACCGTCTTGGTGCCGCCCGCATCGATTCCAAGCACATGGAACATCGTCGACATCCGAAGGACCGCGTATCGAGCCGCGAGCGGCGGGTGGTCTGACAGGCCGCGTACATCACCGGTGTCCGCTCGATCGCCGCGCACGACTCGCCGCGCGCAGGCGGCGCACGAAAACGGCCGGCAGAACGCTGCCGGCCGGCTCAGCGGGCACGAAGTCCCAGCTTATCAGACTGAATTTCCCGCGCGGCGCGCATGCGCGCGCGTTGACACCTCAGCGCGCCCATTGTTACAGTTGTGCACTTTATATGCATCCGGATGGAGCGCGCGTGCGCCTCCGGCGCGCGGCCATCGCGCTGGCGGTTTCAGGTCTCGTGTGGGCGCTCGGCGCAGCGCAGCCGGTCGCGACGAGGGTGCTGCCCGACGAAGTGCGCGCGCTGTGGGTGCTGCGCACGTCGCTGACGTCGGCGGCCAGCATCGACGCGCTCGTCCTCACCGCGCACGAGCGCGGCTTCAACGCGCTGCTCGTGCAGGTCCGGGGCCGCGGCGACGCCTACTACGCGAGCGACATCGAACCGCGCGCCGCGGATCTCGTCCGTCAGCCCGCCGCGTTCGATCCGCTGGCGACGGTCATTCGCGCGGCGCACGACGCGAACATTCGAGTCCACGCCTGGGTCAATCTGAATCTCGTCTCGAGCGCGGCGGATCTGCCGGCCGCGCGCGAGCACCTCGTCTATCGTCATCCCGAGTGGCTGATGGTGCCGCGCGACATCGCGCAGGACGTCGCCAGGATCGATCCGACCAGCCCCGGCTACATCGGGAAGCTCGCGCGGTGGACCCGCGCGCAGTCCGAAACGGTCGAAGGGCTGTACGCCTCGCCGCTCCACCCCGACGCGGCCGCGTACGCCCAGCGCGTCGTCGGCGATCTCGCGGCGCGCTACGCCGTGGACGGCATTCATCTGGACTACGCGCGCTATCCGAACGATCGGTTCGACTACAGCCGGTACGCGATCGCCGCATTCCGCCAGGAGATGCGTCCGCGGCTGACCGCTGCGGAGCGTGCGTCGCTCGACGCCGCGCACGACGTGGATCTCTTCGCGTATCCGGATCGGTTCCCCGGCGAGTGGAAGACGTTCCGCCGCACGCGGCTCTCGGCGCTGATGACGCGGCTGCGCGGCGCGGTCAAGCGCGCCCGGCCCGACGCGATGTTCACGGTCGCGGCCGCGCCCGACGCACAGGAGGCCTTCGATCTCCGGCTGCAGGACTGGCGGACGTGGATTGAAAACGGCGTCATCGACGCGATCTGCCCGATGGCCTACACGCAGGAACCGGCCCGCTTCGCGGAACAGATCAGGACCGCGCGCGAGATTGCCGGCGCACGCGCGGTCTGGGCGGGCATTGGCGCGTATCGGCTGACGCCCGCGCAGACGATCGAAAACATCCAGACCGGCCGCCGCCTGGGCGTCAACGGCTTCGTGCTGTTCTCCTACGACAGCCTGATCGCGCCCACGCAGGCGGCGCCGGACTACCTCGCGACCGTGAGCCGCAACGCCTTCGGCCGGCCGCGATCGGCGGACACCGGATCCTCGAGGTAGGTCACGACCGCCGAACGTTTCCTGACGGCGGCGGCGATTCTCGAGCGCGCCATCGCGGCACACGCCTTCCCCGCGGCTTCCGTCGAAATCGGCCGGGCCTCCGCGGTGCTGTGGCGTCATGCGTTCGGCCGCCTTACCTACGCGCACGACGCGCCGTCCGCCACCGTCGACACGGTTTTCGATCTCGCGTCCCTGACGAAGGTCATCGCGACGACATCGCTCGTCATGCGCGCCCTCGAGGCCGGAGGGTTGTCGCTTGACGACCGCATCGCCGACCGTCTCGGGAGCTGGCGCGGGCCCGATCGCGAGATGGTGACGATCGCGGATCTGCTCGAGCACGCGTCGGGGCTCACCGCCTACCTGCCGTTCTTCCGGGATCATCAGGGGCGCGTCGAATTCGAGCGGGCCATCACGACGCTGCCGCTGGAGTACGCGCCGCGCACGCAGTCGATTTACAGCGATCTCGGGTTCATGCTGCTCGGGTTCGTGCTCGAGGACCTGAACGGCGCGCCGCTCGCGCAGCAGTTCGATGCGATGTGGGACGCGGCCTTCCACCTGAAGTCGGGCTTCCACCTGAAGTCGGGCTTCCACCTGAAGGTGGAAGCTACGGAGAAGGTAGAAGGGAAAGAGAAGGTGGAAGGGAAAGAGAACCTGAAAGGTCAAATCGAGGGCCGTAGCGTCCGCCTTCAGGCGGAAGCGCACCTGACCTTCAACCCGCCGCGCGCGTGGCGAGACCGCACCGCGCCGACGGAACTCGATCTCTGGCGCGGACGGTTGCTCCAGGGAGACGTCCACGACGAGAACACGTGGGCGCTGGGAGGCGCGGCCGGACACGCCGGGCTGTTCGGCACGGCGGCAGCGACCGGCGCGTTCGCGAGAGCGGTGCTGCGAGGTTTGACCGGACGCGCTCCCTCGATCGCGCGTCCCGACACCCTCGTTCGCTTCGTCACGAAATCACGCGTACCGGGCAGTTCGCGCGCGCTCGGGTGGGACACGATGCTGCCCGCGTCATCCTGCGGGCAGCGATTGTCGTCGCGCGCGATCGGGCACACCGGCTTCACCGGCACGTCGTTGTGGATCGATCCCGAACGCGATGTCTACGTGGTGCTGCTGACGAATCGCGTGCACCCGACCCGCGAGAACAACGCGATTCAGCCGGTGCGGCGGGCGTTCCACGACGCCGTGGCGCTCGCGCTGGAAATCGATCCGGCTGCCCCGGCGCAGCCCTCGTCCTAAGAGTCGTGACCGCGCTACAGACCGCCGCGCCCGCCGCGGCCCGGAAAGGTCGGGAACGGCGTCGCGGACCCGCCGGGACGTTCGATGCTGGGCACTGTCCCGCCCCGTCCACCGCGTCCGGGACCCGAGGGGAACGGATTCGGACTTGCGCCGCCCGGCCCCACTCCGCGACCGCCGCGTCCGGGGAACGGCTGCCCCTGTCCGGGAAGTCCCGGCTGCGCCTGCCCGGGCACGCCGCCGCGGCCCGGCCCCGCGTTCACGAACACGAACGCCCACTCGTTGTAATGCGTCCGGCCCTGATAGATGCGGATCGACTCCGCCTTGCTCTTGCTGGCGACCCCGATGACGCCGCCTACAGGGGGTCCCTGCGCACCGGGAAAGGATCCGCCGGGCTGGCCCACAAAGGATCCGCCCGGCTGACCGACAAAGGATCCACCTGGCTGACCGACAGAGGATCCGCCCGGCTGACCGGGAACGGCGCCGCCCCGTTGACCGGGAACGCCGACGCCGGGTTGACCGGGAACGCCGCCGCCGCGCTGACCTGGAACGGAGCCGCCCCGCTGACCGAGCTGCCCGGGCAGCTGCCCGATCTGCCCTGCGGCACCCTGCGCCGCGCCAAGCGGCACGAAGTCATCGTCCGTGATCGGATCCTTGAACTTCTTTCGGATATACCGGCCGTCAACCAGCATGTCGATGCTGGAGGGAAGCGCCTGGTTCTTCATCTGAAACAGCCGGATCGCCCGCACGTACTGCTGGCCGCGGAACACCAGCTCTTCTTCCTTCTCGCGCTGCGCCTGCTGGCGCCAGACGGGCATGGCCGCGGTCATGAGAATCGCCATGATCGTCAACATGACGAGCAGCGCGGCCATCGCGTAGCCCTGCTCGCCGCCACCGCCTTGACGCTGTAAATCCATGAGAGTATTATCCTTAGCGCACTTTATGCTAACACGATTCCGTCGGGACGACCTTGTGCTCGCCGCTACGGCCCTGCTCCTCGCCGCTGCCATCCCGCTTGGGGTGGTCAGCTGCGACAAGGTGCCGCTGCTCGCGCCCACCGGCACCGTCATCACGCTCATCCCCACGACCAATACCGTGTCGCTGAACAGCCAGGTCGACATCATCGCCACGGTCATCGAAAACGGTCAGGCCGCGGGCAGCGGGACGGGCACGACATCACGATCGGGGGCCGGCACGCCCGTGCAGAACGGGACCGTCATTACCTTTACGACGACGGTGGGGCGGATTGAGCCGACCGAAGCGCGCACCCACAATGGCCAGGTCACCGTCAAACTGGTCAGCTCGGGGATCAGCGGCACGGCGCGCGTGACCGCATTTTCCGGGGGAGCGTCCTCATCGATCGAGGTGAAGGTCGGCGCAACCGCCGCAGACCGCGTCGTGATGACGGCGAATCCCTCCGTGTTGCCGGCATCGGGCGGACAGTCGGTCATCACCGCAACCGTCGCGGACGTCGGGGGCGGCGGCCTCGCAGGGATTCCGGTCACCTTCACGACGAGCGCCGGCAACGTGTCGCCGACATCGGCCACAACCGGGCCTGACGGAACGGCAACCAGCGTCCTCTCGACCACGACGACGGCGACGGTCACCGCCCGCATTCCCGGCGCCCCGAACGACACGGGCGGCGGCAGCGGCGCGACGGGGTCGAACTCGGTGACGGTGACGGTCGGCGCGCGCGCGTTGAGCGCCTTCAGCGCGAGTCCGAATCCCGCCACCGTCGGTCAGCTCGTCTCGTTTACGATCACGGCCAATGCGGGCGCCAACATCAGCGGCGGCACCTTGAACTTCGGCGACGGCCGGTCGGAGCCGATCGGTCCGCTCGGCGGTCCGCTGACTCACGTGTACAACGCGCCTGGCAACTACACGGCCTCGGCCGTCGTCACCGGCGCATCCGGCGTGCCGGAAACCTTCACGACCACGGTCACCATCGGCACCCTTCCCGCGTCGCTGAGCGCCTCGCCGAATCCGGGTCGGCTCAACG
>JABFWM010000290.1 GCA_013362195.1 Acidobacteriota bacterium | reverse complement strand
GTCCTGCTCGGATTGCGCGAGCCCGAGCGTGAAGTACGCGTCCGGATCCCCGGGCGCGGCCGCGACGATGGCGGCCGCGCGTTCGATCGCCTCGGGACCGCGTCCCGCTTTCACGAGGGCCAGAATGAGACTGTTGGACGCGGTACGCGAGGACGGGCGCGCGGCGAGCGCGGCGCGATACGCGTCGATCGCGGCATCGAGCGCGCCGATGCGTTCGAGCGCCTCGCCGAGATGGTGCTGCACGTCGGCGTCGCGCGGCGCCAGCCCCGCCGCCTCCCAGAACAACGACAGCGCGGCTGGGTAGTTGCCCTGCGACTCGAGATCGACGGCGCGCGTGTAGATCGCCCTGGCGCGGCCGGCCGCCTCCTGCGCGGCGAGGGCGCCGTCGGCGGGGAGCACGATGACGAGCGCGAGGACCAGCGCGCGGCGCATCGTCGAATTATGGCACCCATCGCCCATCGCCCATCGCCCCTCGCTCATCGTGATAGCATGCGGCGCTTCGCGGAAAGGAGTCGCGCATGGCTTCGACGGATCCGATGCTGGGACCGGTGAAGGGGGCCGAGCACCGCACGGTCGCGGGCGTCGAGATGGACACGACGCGCACCGGCGCCGCGCGCGTGAAGCGCGTCGTCTATCAGCCCGGCTTCCGCTGGTCCACCCACATGAAGCAGATGGTCGGCACGCCGCTCTGCATGCACGCGCACGTCGGGTTTCTCGTCCGGGGACAGATTCACGTGCAGTACGCGGACGGCTGCGTGCTGGAATTCGCCGCGCCCCAGGCCGTCGCGATCGAACCGGGCCACGACGGCTGGGTCGTCGGCGCCGAGCCCGCTGTGCTGATCGAAGTCGACTTCGAAGGCGAGACCGCGGCCCGTTTCGGCATGCCGGAGACGCACCGCCACGGCGCCGCGGCGGCCGGGCGGTGAATGCCGGCCTGGAGGCGTCTCGAGATGCCGCCGGAGCGCGCCGTCTTTCAGGCGTCGTGCAACGCAGCGGGCCTGACGACGCGCGCGACACACAGACGTGATCCTCGAGACCGCGCGGTTGACGCTGCGGCAGATGTCGGCCGGCGATGCGCCGTTCATGCTCGCGCTGCTCAACGACCCCGCGTTCGTCCGCAACATCGGCGACCGCGGCGTTCGCACCCTCGACGATGCACGCACTTACATCGCGGCAGGACCCGAGGCGAGCTACGTGCGGTTCGGCTTCGGCCTGTACATCGTGGAGCTCAGAGTGGCGGGCACGCCGATCGGCATGTGCGGCCTGCTCAAGCGCGACACCCTCGCTGACGTGGACATCGGCTTCGCGTTCCTGCCCGCCTACCGGCACCACGGCTACGCGGTGGAATCCGCCGCCGCGATCCGCGACTACGCGCGCGAGCGCCTCGGCCTGCGGCGGCTGGTCGCGATCGTCAACCCGGCGAACGATGCCTCGATGCGCGTCCTCGAACGCATCGGGTTCAGCTACGAACGGATGATCGCGTTTGGCAACGAGGGCACGGACGTGAAGCTCTTTGCCGCCGACCTGTCGTGACCGCCGGTCGGCCATCAAGGGAGGGCGCCATGACGCCGCTGGAGAGTGCGATCGTCGAGAATCGTGACGCGGTCGAGGGGTTCATCGCGGCCGCGCGGGGAGTGGGTCCGGAGCGATGGCGCGTGCCGCCCGCCGACGAGAAGTGGTCGCCCGCGCAGATCGCCGAGCACGTGACGCTGGCGTTCGAGTACAGCCGCGCCGTCCTCGACGGAAACCCGCCGGGACCGGCGGCGCCGCGGCTGCTGCGTCCGCTGGTGCGCACCTTCTTCGTCAAGCCGGTGCTGAAGCACGGCCGGTTTACGCGAAAAGGACGCGCGCCGTCGATGTTCCAGCCGTCGAGCGTGCCGTCCGACCCGCCTGAGCTCATCGCGCGCCTGGAGGCGGCGCTGCGCGGCTTCGAAGAGGACCTGCGCGCCGCGGCGCGATCAGGCCGGTCGACCCTCGATCACCCGTTCTTCGGGACGATGACGCTCACGGATTACCTGCGGCTGCAGTCGATTCACGCGCGACATCACCGCGCCCAGCTGCCCGGCGCGGTCGTCGCGGCGTGACGGACCCAGGGCGCCGGCACGTCGACGTACGAGCCGTCGAGCGCCGCAATCGACGGGCAGCCGAGCAGCTTGAGCGTCCGCGTCACGTCGGCGCGGAGGATCTCCACCGCGCGCGCGACGCCGGTCGCGCCGCCGGCGCCAAGGCCGTACGCATACGCGCGTCCAATGAGCACCGCGCGCGCCCCCATCGCGATCGCCTTCACGATGTCGCCGCCGCGGCGGATGCCGCCGTCGAGCAGCACTTCCGCGCGTCCATCGACGGCGGCGACGATTTCCGGAAGCATCCGGATCGTCGCCGGTACGCCGTCCAGCTGCCGGCCGCCGTGGTTCGACACCACGACCGCGCTGGCGCCCGCATCGATCGCGCGCTTCGCATCGTCGCCGATGTGCACGCCCTTGACGACGATGGGGCCGCCCCAGAGGTTGCGGATCCACTCGAGATCGCGCCACGTGACCGTCGACTGCTCGAGCGCCGCGCCGACGTCGGTGTAGAGCATCGGCCCTTCCGGCAGCATGACGTTCGGAAACTTCATCAACCCGCCGTCGGCGAGGAAGCTCGCCAGCCATCCCGGGCGCGAGATGAACTGTCCCGCGTACGGGAGCATCGGGAAGAGACGCCGGGTCAGCAGCTCCTTGGTGCCGTTCCTGAAATCACGCTCGCGCATGCCCGCGACGGCGGTGTCGATCGTGACGACGAGCGCGGAATAGCCGACGTCGCGCGCGCGCCCGATCGTCTTCGCTGCGATGTCGCGTCCGCCGCACAGGTACACCTGGTACCACGCCGGACCGGGCGTGGCTTTCTTCACGTCCTCGAGGAGGCACCCGGAGAGCGTCGACAGCGTGTAGATCGTCCCGACCGCGCCGGCCACGCGCGCCGCGACTTCCTCGCCGCGCGGATAGAACATCCGGCTGCTGCCGACGGGCGCGAAGATGAACGGCAGCGCGATCGGCGTGCCGAGCACCTGCGTGCGCAGATCGGGGGGCGGGATTTCCACGGCCGACCGGGGACGGAACGTGACGTCCTCGAACGCCCGCACGTTCTCGCGCAGCGTGATTTCACCGTCGGCTCCGCCGTCGATGTAATCGAACACGACGCGCGGCAGGCGCTTGCGGGCGGCACGCCGCAAATCTTCGATGTTGACGGCGCCGGATAGTCGGGACATGGGGCTTAGGGCTTAGGGCTTAGGGCTCAGGGCTCAGGGCTCAGGGCTCAGGGCTCGCGGGCGCCTCGGGTCATCTGCTGCCGGAGGCCGCAGGGCCCTCGAGTTCTCGCACCCAGATATTCCGGAAGCTGATGGGCTCGCTCTTGTCGCCGTGCGCCTGCAGCTTGATCGGGCCCGACTCGTACTTCTTGTACTGCGGCTTGCCGATGTAGACCGTCTCGCCCTTCAGCTCGGCGTGGTTCTGGATGAGCACGCCGTTATGGAACGCGGTCACGTAGGCCGGCGTCTTCACCGATCCATCCGCGTTGAACGTCGGCATCGTCCACACCACCTCATAGGTGTTCCACTCGCCCGGCTTGCGCATCGCGTTCACCAGCGGGGGATGCTGCTTGTAGATCGAGCCGGCCTGGCCGTTCACGTAGGTCTTGTTGTTGTACGAGTCGAGGATCTGCAGCTCGTAGCCGCCGTCGCCCGCGCCGGTCGAGGCGAGGAACAGACCACTGTTGCCGCGGCCCTGATCGCTGCCGGTGATGTCGGGGGGAATGCGCCACTCGATGTGCAGCTGATAGTTCTTGAAGCTGCGCTTGGTCTCGATGTTGCCGACGGCCTTGTTGACCGTCATCACGCCGTTGTCGACCTTCCAGCCGGCCGGCGCCCGGTCCTTCACGTTGACCCATTGATCGAGGTTGGTGCCGTCGAACAGCACGATCGCATCGGAGGGCGGCGCCGCATCGGTCTGACCCGGCGTCACGACCTGGGGCACCGGCTCCCACTGTTCCGTGTCCTTCGGATTTCCCTTCGGCGGCTGCGCCGGAGCGGCTGCGCCCTGGGCGGCAGGGGTCTGCGGCGTTGTCGGGGTCTGCTGCGCGATCGACGGAACCGCGGCGAGCGTCGTGATCACGAGCGCCAATGAAACATGATGTTGCATGAAGGCCTCACTCGAAAGTTGCGCGCGATTGTGTGGCGCGTGCGGGGCGACTGTCAACCGCGGCGGCGCGACGTGCGGGTGCTCGAAGGAGGCATGTGCCTTCGAGGGACTCCCCCGTCCGGGTGATGTGCCTGGTCGTTCGAGCAGGCAGAATCGCGTCATGACGAACACCACTCTCTCAGCGATTTCCGACGGATTCGCGGCACTCGTCGAGGCGGCCGCGCCGTCCGTCGTTCAGGTCCAGGGCGGACGCCGATCCGCCAGCGGCGTCGTCTTCGCGGAAGACGCCATCCTGACGACCGTTCGCGCGCTGGCGCGTGAGGAGGGGCTCCGCGTCCGCCGGCACGACGGCGAGACGCTCGATGCGGAGCTTGCCGGCTGGGATCCGGCGACGCGCATCGCGGTGCTTCGCGTCAACGGCCTGGGCGTCACGCCCGCGCAGCCATCGGCGATCCCGCCGCGCGTCGGACATCTGGCCATCGCGATGGCCCGGTCGTGGAGCAACGCGGTCACCGCCAGCGCCGGGATCATCGCGGTGATCGGCGGTCCGCTTGCGACCGGCCGCCGCCGATCGATCGAGCAGGTGCTGCGCACGACGGCGCCCATGCACGACGGGTTCGCCGGCGGCGCCTTCGTCGACACGTCCGGTCGCGTGGCGGGGATTACGACGGCCGGCGCCATTCGCGGCCTGGGCGTTGTCATTCCTGCACCGATCGCGTGGCGCGCGGCGTCCGATGTACAGGCTCACGGCACGCCGCGCCGCGGCTACTTCGGGATCGCGGGCCAGCCGGTGGAACTCAGCGAGCGGCAGCGCGGCGGCGGCCCCCGCGATCGCGGACTGCTCGTCGTGGCCGTCACCGCGGGCGGACCGGCCGACGCCGCGGGCGTCCTGCTCGGCGACGTGCTGATCGAGGTCGACGGCCGGCCCGTCTCGGCGCCGGAGGAGCTGCTCGATCTGCTCAGCGCGGATCGCATCGGGCGCACGGCCCGCGCCACCGTGTTGCGGGGCGGCGCGTCGCAGGAGCTGACGATTACCGTGGCGGAGCGCCCTGCCTGACGACGCATGGACGTGATTCTGGTGGGGTCCGAGGCGGAGCGGGCGCGGCTACGCGCGCGCCTGCCCGAGGACTGCATCGTGGTCGGCGAGGAGGCGACCCTCGCCGACGCACGCGTCAGCGGACGCGCCGCGGACGCCTTCGTGCTGCCGACGATCCGTCCGCGAGCGCTGACCGGCGCGCCGCCGCCCGAACCGCTGACGATGCGGGAACGCGAGGTGCTCGCGCTGCTGGCCGAAGGACTGCCGAACAAGCGGATCGCCGCGCGGCTTGGCATCAGCGCCGAAACCGTGAAGTCGCACGTCGCGACGATCTGCGCAAAGCTCGGCGCGTCGAACCGTACCGAGGCCGCGCGTCTCGCCCTGCGCAGCGGGCTGGTGACGGTCTGACGCGCCGGGTCTGACGCGCGCCGGGTCTGAAGACCCGGCCTACAGATCCGGCCTACACCAGTCGGCGCGCGTCCGTCCGTCTTCATGTTCATGTTCGCCCTCCCGCATCCCGTGTCGCGCATCCCGCCCGTCGCCCTTCGCCCATCGCCCCACGCTCCTCGCCGGTCGCCCCTCGCCCTTCGCCCCTCGCCCTTCGCCGTCGCCCTTCGCCCGTCGCCCGTCGCCCGTCGCCCGTCGCCATTCGCTCCTCGCCCCTCGCCCCTCGTCCCCTCGTGCTACGATGCCGCGCGATGAGGAGACCCATGATGAGACGTTCCGCGCTCGCGAGGCTCGGGCTGCTGGCGGTTCTGGCCGGCGTCTATGTCACCGGCGTCACGCTGGCCTCCGAGAAGACCGCCTCGACGATGGCCACGGCGGCGCAGAAGTGGCTCGCGTCGCTCACGCCCGAGCAGCGCGAGCAGGCGGCGCTGGCGTTCGAGGCCCCGGACCGCACGTCGTGGCACTACGTGCCCAACGAGATGTTTCCGAGGAAGGGCGTGACGCTCGGCACTATGACCGACCAGCAGAAGGCGCTCGCGCGGGATCTGCTGAAGACCGGCCTCAGCCAGCGGGGCGTCCTGACGACCGAGCAGATCATGGAGCTCGAAAAGGTGCTCCAGACCATCGAAGGGGAGAAGCGGCGCTTCGCGCGCGATCCTGGCGCCTATGCGATGGCGGTGTTCGGCACCCCGGGCAAGACCGAACCGTGGGGCTGGCGCCTCGTCGGGCACCACATTGGCGTGCACTTCACCATCGCCGAGGGCCGCACCGTCAGCAGCGCTCCCACCTTCTTCGGATCGAATCCCGCGGAGGTGCGTGAAGGGCCGCAGAAGGGGCAGCGGACGCTGGGCCTGGAGGAAGATGCCGCGCGCGCGCTGCTCGACGCGCTCGATCCCGCCGAACGGACCACCGCGATCCTGCAGGACACCGCGCCGAACGAGATGCTCACCGAGAACCGCAGCGCCGTCGATCCGCTCAATCCAATCGGGTTGAAGGCCTCGGCGATGACGCCGCCGCAGCGCGATCGGCTCGTGAAGCTGATCGAGGTCTACACCGCCTTCGTGGCCCCCGACCTCGCCACCGAGCGGATGCAGAAGATTCGCAAGGCGGGGATCGAGAACATCGCCTTCGCGTGGGCGGGCGAGACGGAACGCGGCAAGAAGCACTACTACCGGGTGCAGGGCCCGACGTTCCTCATCGAGTACGACAACTCGCAGAACAACGGCAACCACATCCACTCGGTGTGGCGCGACTTCAACGGGGACTTCGGACGCGACCTGCTGCGCGAACACCTGCAGCAGTACCCGCACTGACCGGCGGAGCAATGCGCGCCGCGCTGCTGGCATTCGGGCTGCTGGTGTGGCCCGCATGTGCATGGGCGCATCCCGCCCCCTTCAGCTATGCCGACCTGTCGATCGCGCCTGCCGCGATCGACGGCGCCGTGGTCCTGCACGTCTTCGACGTCGCGCACGAGCTCCGGATCGACCCAGCCGATCGCCTGCTCGACGCCGCAACGGTGCGCACGCATCGCGCCGCGATCGAGGCGCTCGTTCGGGCACGGCTGCTGATTGCCGCTGACGGCCGTACGCTGGCGTCGATCGTGGACGGCATCGACGCGCTCGCCGAACGCAGTTCGCTGCGCGTGCGGGTGCGCTGGCCGCTCGCCGGGCCGCCCGGACGCATCGACGTCACGGCCGCGTTGTTCCCCTACGACCCGAATCATCAGACCTTCCTCAACGTCTACGAGAAGGGCGTCCTGACTTCGCAGGCCATCCTCGATCTGCGGCGCGCCTCGTACGAGTACTACGCCGGGTCGCGCCAGGGGACGTGGGCGGTCGTCCGCAAGTTCCTGCCCGCCGGCGTTCATCACATCCTGATCGGTCCGGACCACCTGCTGTTCCTGGTCGGGCTGCTGCTGCTCGGCGGAACGCTGCGCCAGCTCACGACCATCGTCACCGCGTTCACGGCCGCGCACAGCGTGACCCTCGCGCTTGCCGTGCTCGGCATCGTCAACGCGCCGGCGCGGCTCATCGAACCGGCAATCGCGCTCAGCATCGTCTACGTCGGCGCGGACAATCTGCTGATCGGCCAGGGACGCGACATGCGCGCGATGGTCGCGTTCGTGTTCGGGTTCGTCCACGGGTTCGGGTTCGCGAACGTGCTGCGCGAGATGGACCTTCCGGGGCGGGCGCTCGGATGGTCGCTGGTGTCGTTCAACGTCGGGGTCGAGATCGGGCAGCTGGCGGTGGTGATTGTCGTCGCGTCCGCGCTGGCGGCCGTGCGCGTGCGCTACGAGACGCTCGGCCGCCGCCTCGCCTATGCCGGCTCGGTCGTGGTCATGCTGGCGGGCGGCTACTGGTTCATCGAGCGCGTCTTTTTTGCAGGAGGCATCTGATGAAGCGTGCAGTGGTGTTGACGCTCCTCGTGAGCGTAGGCGCGGTGTCGGCCGTGGTTCGGGCGATGCAGGCGCCGGCGCAAGGCGATCAGCCGAAAGTCGTGGAAGTCGAAAAGCTGAAAGACAACCTCTATATGTTGAAAGGCGGCGGCGGAAACACCGCCGTGTTCGTGACCACCAAAGGCGTGGTGGTCGTCGACACCAAGCTCGCGGGATGGGGCCAGCCGATCCTCGACAAGATCAAGACGATCACCGACAAGCCCGTCACCACGATCATCAATACGCATACCCACGGCGATCACACGGGCAGCAACAGCTTCTTCGGGTCGTCGGTCGACGTGGTGGCCCACGAGAACACCAAAGCGAACATGGAGAAGATGGACGCGTTCAAGGCGGACCCGACCGGCCTGCCGAAGAAGACCTACAAGGACACGCTGTCGCTGTTCTCCGGCCCCGACCGCATCGACCTCTATTACTTCGGCGCGGGCCACACGAACGGCGACGCGTGGATCGTGTTTCCCGAGCTGCGCGTGATGCACGCCGGCGACATCTTCTCGGGCAGGAACCTGCCGCTCATCGACGTGAACAACGGCGGCAGCGCGTCCGCCTTTCCGCAGACGCTGACCAGGGCCGCAAACGGCATCAAGGACGTGGACACGATCATTACCGGCCACAGCACGACGCTGCCGTTCTCCGCGTTGCAGGAGTACGCGAGCTTCAACGAGCAGTTCCTCACCTGGGCGCGGGCGCAGCAGAAAGCGGGCAGGAGTGTCGACGATGCGGCGGCGGCGTATACGCCGTCGGCGACGTTCCAGGGCTACACCATTCAACCGGACCGCGTGAAGCGGAACGTGCAGATCGTCTATGACGAGGCCCGGCGCTGATGTGGACGGTCCTGGCCGCCGTCGCGCTCCATGCGATCACCGCCCAGGCGCCGGGAGCACCCCGTCTGAGCCAGCACGGGTCCGTCACGCAGCACGTCGGCACAGCGGTCATCACCGTCGACTACAACCGTCCCGTCGCACGCGGCCGCGACCTGTTCGGCGCCCTGGTGCCGTGGGGCCGGGTGTGGACGCCGGGCGCCGACAGCGCGACGACGATCACGGTCTCGACCGACGTGAAGATCGAGGGGCAGACCCTGCCGGCAGGCACCTACTCGCTCTGGACCGAACCGCAGCAGGAGAAATGGACGGTCATCTTCAACAGGGTGCACCCGGTGTTTCACACGCGCTATCCGGCAGGGCAGGACGTGCTCCGCGTCACGGCCACGCCGCGTGAGGGTGCGCACATGGAAACCCTTGCGTTCTACTTCCCCGTCGTCGACGGCACGCACGCCGAGCTCGTGCTGCACTGGGGCACGATGGTGGTGCCGCTTGGGATCGACGTGCCGTGATGCGAACCCGCGCGATCGCATTGGCGCTCGCGATCGCGGCGGCCTGCACGTTCGTGCACGCCGCCGCCACGGAGCCGCAGGCGACCGCCACCGCCGATCAGCGCACGTTCGCCGGGCAGATTGCCGCCCTCTCCGAGCCCGCCGGCTATTTCGATACCGACAACCTGATCTCGAACGAGTCGTCGTACCTGCAGGTCATTCCCGAGCTGCACGAGCGCGGGGTGCACGGCGGCGCGTACATCGGGGTCGGGCCGGATCAGAACTTCACCTATATCGCGCAGGTCCGGCCGGCGATCGCCTACATCGTCGATATCCGGCGAGACAATCTGCTGCTGCATCTCTTCTTCAAGGCGCTGTTCCAGCTGGCGCGGAGCCGCGAAGAGTACCTCGCGATGCTGTTCGGCCGGCGCCTCCCGTCGACAGGCGCGCGGCGCGCGCGAGACCTCGCCGTCGCGGAGCTGGCCGGGGAGATCGACGGCCGCGCCGCGGATCCGGCGGAGATCGCCGCGGTGCGCGCGCGGGTGTGGCCGATGCTCAAACGGACCGGCGTGCCGCTGTCCGATCAGGACATCGCGACGATCACGCGCTTTCACTCGCGGTTCGTCGAGGACGGGTTGTCGCTGCAGTTCCAGAGCACGGGGCGGCCGCCGCAGAGCCACTACCCGACCTACCGTCAGCTGCTGCTCGACACCGATGCCGCGGGACGCCACTCGAACTTCCTGGCCTCGGACGAGGCGTTCCAGTTCGTGAAGGACCTGCAGGCACAGGATCGCGTCGTCCCGGTGGTCGGCGATTTGAGCGGGCCCTCGGCGCTGACGTCGATCGGGCGCGCGCTGGCGGCGCGCCGCGAGCTCGTGTCGGCGTTCTACGTGTCCAACGTCGAGTTCTACCTGTTTCGCGAGGGCGCCTACGCCCGCTTCGCGGCCAATCTCGCGCGGGTGCCGCACCAGAAGCACAGCGTGCTGATTCGGTCGGTGTTCAACGGCTTCATCTCTTCACGGACGCGGCCGGGCGATCGCAGCCTCTCCAGGCTGCAGTCGATCGAGGAGCTGCTCGGCGCGTTCAACGCCGGGCGCATCCAGCGCTACGCGGACATCGCGGGGTACTGAAGGACGCCGACGTTCACTGACGTGAACGGCGGCGCACACGTGGTCAGCCTTCCCACCCGTTGATGATCGTTTCGCGGAGATCGAATCCGAACGCGCGTTCGCTGACGACCACGATCGGCGGCCCCTGGAGCCGCTTGTAGACCGACCGGCGCATCCGCCGGTACGCGTCATGGACGATCGCGCGGAACGACTCGGCGGTGTATTTGTCGTAGACGCTCCGTCCCTCGTCATCGGGGCGGAACCGCGCCGGATCCAGCGCGCGCTGCTCGAACAGCCGAACGAGCGCCTCCGGGCTGGTGCGGTGTTCGGCGAACTCGCCGACGATCGGCGCGACCACCGCGTAGTCGAACGGATCGAACTGCCCGGCCGCGAGCTCGGCGGACGGCTTGATGCGGAAGGTCTCCTCCGGAATCATCTCGCGGCCGTGGCGGCGGTTCACGTAGCGCGCGACGCGGTAGACGTCGACCTTCGACAGATCGCCGATGAGCGAGATGCCGCCGCACATGTCGCCGTAGAGCGTCGCATAGCCGAGCGCGATTTCGGTCTCGTTGCCGCACGAGATGAGCAGCGCGCCGGTGTCGTTCGACTCGGCCATCATCAGCAGCCCGCGGATGCGCGCGTGCAGGTTCTCGCGCGTGAGGTTCTGGGCGATCGGATGCGCGTGCGCTTCGAACACGCGTCGGACGGTCTCGTCGATGTCCTGGATCGGGATGATGCCGTAGCGCACGCCGAACGCCGAGGCCAGCCGGTCGGCAATCGATCGCGTCGTCTCCGTGTTGTAGCGCGACGGCAGGTTGTAGGCGAGCACGCGGTCGGGACCGAGCGCGTCGGCGGCAATCGCCAGCGCGAGCGCGGAGTCGATGCCGCCCGACACCGGCACCATCGCGCGCGTGAACCCGGTCTTGCCCATGTAGTCGCGCAGCGCCATGACCAGCGCGTCGAACAGCTCGCGATCGTGATCGTCGGGGGGCAGGGGGATCTCGGGCCGCGGCGCCGCCGCGCCTCCGACGTCCACGACGATCAGGTCCTCTTCGAACTGCCGGCCGATCGCGACGAGCCGTCCAGCGGCGTCGTAGACGAGGCTCTCGCCGTCGAACGGGATGATGTTCTTCCCCGTATCGGCGGCGCCGACCGTGTTCACGTAGACGATCGGGCGATGGACCCGGGCGATGTGCTCGCGAATCAGCCGTTCACGGATGCGGCGCTTGCCCGGATAGAACGGCGACGCATTGAGGTTGAGGAGAACGGTGGCGCCTTGCGCCGCCAGCTCCTGGAGCGGCTTGATGTCGTAGAACTCGTCCCACATGTCTTCGCAGATGGACACGCCGATGCGCGCCGTGCCCTCGCCGTCTGAGGGCGCGCTGCGGTTCCGTTCACCGGGGTCGGACCCGGCCGGGACGGCGGCCGCGGCGGCCACCGGCACGTCGACGGCTTCACGGCGTTCTCCCGCGGTGAAGAAGCGCTTGTCGTCGAAATAGCGATAGTTGGGGAGGAGCGACTTGCGCGCGCGCTGCAGCACCTGGCCGTCGCGCACCACCGCGGCCGCGTTGTACTTGCGCATCGTCCCGTTGTCGTTGGTCATCGCCGGATCGACGTCGATGAACCCGACCACCGCGGTGACGCCCCGCGACGCGCGCGCGATCTCGTGCATCGCGCGCTCGTTGGCCTCGAGGAACGCGAGGTCCTCCACCAGGTCGCCGATGCAGTACCCCGGCAGGCACATCTCCGGCAGCACCACCAGCTCCGCGCCCTGCGACGAGGCCGCCGCGATCGCGTCGATGATGCGCGCGGTGTTGCGGTCGATGTCGCCGCTGACGGGATTGATCTGCGCGAGCGCGATTCGCATGCGTCGTGGAGTGGAGAAGCGCGACGGGGCGACGTGCGACGGGCCCCCGTCAATCCTACGCGAAACGCTGGAGTTTCGTGTCAGCCGTCAGCTATCAGCTATCAGCTGTCAGCTATCAGCTGTCAGCCGTGAGCCATGAGCCATGAGCCGTAAGCCGTGAGTAGTTCCGTGTCCTGCGCGGCTCGATTGCGTTCGCTCGCATTTTTTTCGATTCTTCGACGCGTTCGAGTGTGCCCGACTACTTTCAAGCCTTGCTCGTCCTAAGCCGTGAGCCATAAGCCGTAAGCCGTGAGCCCTGAGCCCTGAGCCGTGGTGAGCCGTAAGCCGTGAGACAATTTCCCCCGGTGCCCCTGATTCGTCCGCTGTCTCCGCGCGTCGCGCGCCTGCTCTCGACCGCGATGCTGATCGCCTGGATCGTGTCGATGGCGGCGCTGGTCCGTCGCGACTACCTGCACGCCTCCTCGAACCTCGCCATCGATCTCGCGCGCTACGGGTCGGCGGCGGAATGGCGCGGCATCTATTACCGCGGCGAGAAGGTCGGCTTCACCGTCAGCCAGACGATGCCGACGAGCGACGGCTTCGATGTGCACGAAGACGCGCGGCTGCAGATGTCGCTGCTCGGCGCGACGACCGCCGCGGCGATTCGAACCACGGCGCACGTCGATCGCGCGTTCGCGCTGCGGGGATTCGAGTTCTCGCTCGATCCCGGCACGGGTCCGGTCACCATCGCGGGGCGCGTCGACGGCCGGCGGCTGCACCTGACGATCGGCACGGCCTCCGGCACGCAGACGGAGACGCGCGAGTTGACCGACGTGCCGGTGTTGAGCGTCAACCTGCCGCGGCGCCTCGCGAGCGAGGGGCTGAAGCCGGGCATGCGGCAGCAGTGGTTCGTGTTCGATCCCGCCACGCTCCGCAACGAACCGGTCGTCCTCGACGTCGGCGCGCGCGAGATCGTCAACGGGTACGCGAACCCGCCGGTCCGGGTCGGCCGGCGCGACGTGCTGCGGCCGCTCGGCCGCGGCGTGCCGGCGTTTCGCGTCGACATGGCGTATGCGGGGCTGCGGACGACCGCCTGGGTCACCGACACCGGGGAGGTCGTTCGCGAGGAGAGTCCGTTGGGGCTGCTGTCGGTGCGCGAGTCGCCCGAGACCGCGCGCCGGATGGCGATCGGCGGGCGCATTCAAGGCGACCTGCTCGACGCGGCGGCGGTGGTGCCGGCGGCGACGTCGACGTCGCGCAAGCTCGACGATCCCCGCGACGTCCGACGGTTGTCGCTGCAGCTCCAGGGCATCGATCTCGCGAACGCCGATCTGCAGGGCGCCGGCCAGTCGGTTGCCGGCGACGTGCTGAACATCGTCGACGCGCGTTCGCTCGAACCGGTCGCCGCCGACCCGGACCTTGCGCGCTATCTCGAACCCGAACCGCTCATCGAGAGTGACGACCCCGCGATCGTCGCGGAGGCACGCACCGCGATCGCGGGCGTCTCGGGAAGCCGCGCCCGGGCGGAGCGGTTGACGCGGCGCGTCAATGCGATGCTCGACAAGAAACCCACGGTGAGTCTTCCGTCCGCCCGCGACGTGCTGCGCACCAAGGTGGGTGACTGCAACGAGCACACCGCCCTCTATGTGGCGATGGCGCGCGCGGTCGGGATCCCGTCGCGCATCGCGGTCGGTCTCGTGTACACGCGGGGCGCGTTCTATTACCACGCGTGGCCGGAGGTGTTCGTCGGCGCGGCGTCAGGATCGGCAGCGTCGGGGCGCGGCCGCGGCGTGTGGCTGCCCGTCGATCCCACGCTCAACCAGTTCCCCGCCGACGCGACGCACGTGCGCCTCGCGCGCGGCGGTCTCGACCGGCAGGCGGCGATTCTGCCGCTCATCGGCCGGCTGCGGATGACCGTGCTGGATGTCGAGCTCGCACCGACCGCTCGCACCGTGCTGGTGGGGCGCCAGCCATCGGACGCCCACCCGCTTGCGATTCCCATTCCGCAGCGCAGCACCTCGGGCTGCTGCTCGTGCTGGACCAGCGCTGCCTTCAGCCGATGATTGCGACCGACGATCTCGTCAAACGCTACGGGACGTTCACCGCGGTCGACGGCGTGAGCCTCGACGTGCAGCCGGGACAGATTCACGGCTTCCTCGGCCCGAACGGCGCCGGCAAGACGACCACGATCCGGATGATTGCCGGGTTGCTCAAGCCGACGTCCGGACGCATCGTCGTCAACGGCCACGACATTGCCACCGACCCCGAGCCGGCGAAGGCCTCGCTTGGATTCATTCCCGATCGTCCGTTCATTTACGAAAAGCTCACCGCGGGTGAATTCCTGCGCTTTCACGGCGGTCTGTACGGTCTGCACGGCGGCGGGATTGGCGATCGCGTCAAGGAGATGCTCGAGCTGTTCGAGCTGGGGCGATGGGAGCACGAACTGGTCGAGAGCTTCTCGCACGGGATGAAGCAGCGGCTGGTGATGAGCGCGGCGTTCCTGCACCGGCCGCGGGCGGTGCTCGTTGACGAACCGATGGTCGGCCTCGATCCGCGCGGCGCGCGGCTGATCAAGGACGTGTTCCGGCGGATGAGCGCGCAGGGCGTCGCGATCCTGATGAGCACGCACACGCTCGAAGTCGCGGAAGAGATGTGCGACCGCTTCAGCATCATCCTGAAAGGGCGGATCATCGCGAGCGGCACCGTCGCCGAGCTGCGCGCGTTGGCCGGCAGCCACGACGACCAGCTCACCGACGTCTTCCTCAAGCTGACCGGCGGCAGCGGCCTCCAGGAAATCGACGAGATCTTCTGATGGAGGAGGCGCGCACCGCGGCGTTCCCGTACCTGCTGCTGCCCTCGATCTGGGCGTCGCGCAACCGCGCGCGGCGGCGGGAACGCGGCGATCTCGCGCGGGCGCTGCTGTTCGGCGGCATCGCCGTCATCGTCTTCGCCGCGCTGTTCGGGATCGCGTTCTGGCTGACGTGGCAGCTGGGCAGCTACGCGGAGTTCGGCGACTATCTGCTGCGGCTCGGCCTGTCGTGGCTGTTCATGGCGTTCCTGTCGTTCCTCGCGTTCAGCGGCGTGGTGACGGCGCTCTCGTCCTTCTTTCTGTCCGAGGATCTGCGGCTGCTGCTCGCGGCGCCGGTGGCGCTGCGGCGGCTGTGCCATGCCCGGTTCGTGAAGACGATCGCGCTGTCGTCGTGGATGGTGGTCGTGTTCCTCGCGCCCGTCCTCCTTGGCATCGGTCTGGCGCACTGTGCCCCGTGGCGCTTCTATCCACTCGCGCTCGCGACGGTCGCGCCGTTCGTCGTCATCCCGGTCGCGCTTGGCACCGCGGTGACGCTGCTGCTCGTCAACATCTTTCCCGCGCGGCGCGCGCGCGACATCCTGATGCTGATGGGCCTCTTGTTCGCCGGCAGCCTGATCGTGCTGCTGCGCGTGATCCAGCCCGAGCAGCTGCTGCGCGTCGAGTCGCTGCCCGACATCACCGATTTCTTCGCGACGCTGCAGTCGCCGGTGACGCCGCTGCTCCCGTCGTTCTGGGCCGCCGAAGCGCTCTTCGCGGCGCTTCAGGGGCGGATCGATCTCATTCACCTCGCGACGCTGTGGTCGACGGCGCTGGCGTTCACGGTGCTCGTGGGGCTGGCGAACGAGCGCTGGTATTTCGCGGGATTCAGCAAGGCGCAGGAGGCGCGAAAGGCACGGTTCACGCGGCTCGACCTGCTCGAGCGTCTCGCCGCGGCGCTGCCGCTGTCGCCGGTGCGGCGGCAGCTGCTCGTCAAGGACGCCAAGGTGTTCCTGCGCGATGTGAGCCAATGGTCGCAGCTGCTGCTGCTCCTCGCGCTGGTGCTCGTCTACGTCTACAACTTCCGCGTCCTCGACCTCGATCGCATGCCGTACATGAGCGGCATCATCAAGAACGTCTACGCGTTCGTCAACCTCGCGATGGCCGGGCTCGTCATGGCCACGCTGTGCGCGCGGTTCGTGTTCCCGGCGGTGTCGGCGGAAGGCGCCGCCTTCTGGATCATCCGCACCGCGCCGATCTCGCTGCGCGATTTCCTGTGGTCGAAGTTCTGGAGCGCCATTCTGCCGGTGTTCGTGCTGACCGAGGGGCTGACGATTGCCGCCAACCACCTGCTCGGCGTCGATCCGTTCCTCAAGGCGGTCGCGGCGATGGCGATTGCGTTCATGAGCATCGCGCTCGTCGGGCTGGCGACCGGGCTCGGCGCACGCTATCCGCGCTTCAACGCCGAGAACGCCAGCCAGGTGGCGGGATCGTACGGCGGGATCGCGTTCATGATTGCGGCGGTGCTGCTCGTCCTCGTCACCATCGCGCTGCTCGGATGGCCCTCGTCGCTCTACCTGTGGCATCGCACCACCGGCATTCCCCTGGCGGTTCGCGATCGTGCGGTGATCGGCGTGTGCTTCACGCTCGCGGCGATGTTGAGCCTCTCGGTCTGGCACGTCGGGATGCGCAGCGGCGTGCGCGCGCTCGAGGCGATGGGAGACTGAGGCCACAGACGGCCACAGACAAGGGCCACGGAAAAACACAGAAAAACACAGAAACACAAAACACAAAAACACAAACACAAAAAGACAAAAAGACAAAAAGACAAAAGACAAAAGACAAAAGACAAAAGACAAAAGACAAAAGACAAAAGACAAAAGACAGAAGAACACATAAACAGAAAAGGCAGCACGACCTGCTGGCCGCCGGGTCTGAAGACCCGGCGATCGGGCGACGGCGCAAGAGACGAGACTGGGTCATGGACGAAAAACGTGAATTCCTCCGGCACGCGGTGGCGACCCTCGGCTATCGATCGCGCAAGGTCCTGACCGACCCGCCGTCCGGGTTCTCCTCATGCCGCGCCTGCGAGTCCGGGCGCAGCGCCGGGGAGATCCTTGCGCACGTCTGCGATCTGTTCGACTGGGGCCTCGCGCTCGCGGACGGCCGGCACGTCTGGCGCGACACGAAGCCGCGCGCCTGGGACGAGGTCGTGACGCGGTTCTACACCGTGCTCGCGACGTTCGATGCCCGTCTCGCGGCGGCGGCGCCGCTCGGGCATCCCGCCGAGCGGCTCTTCCAGGGTCCCGTCGCCGACGCGCTCACGCACATCGGGCAGATGGCAATGCTGCGGCGCATCGCCGGGACTCCAATCCGCGGCGAGAACTATTTTGCCGCCGACATCGCCGCCGGCCGTGTCGGTCCCGGGCAGGCGGCGCCCGCAGTGGAGTTCTGATCCAGGTTGCGAGGTCTGTGATCTGACGTACACGGGGAGCACGCGGAGGGCGGGGAGATCGCTTCTTTCTTTCTTTGAGAAACACAAAAATGGCCGTTCTTCCCGCTCGACGTTCTCCGCGCGATCGTCAACGCCCTGTTGTGGCAAGTACCTCGCTCGCTGAAATCGAGTCGGGTGTAGGACGACAGATGGTACGCAGATTACTAGCCTGTGCTCTTCTGTGTTCTTCTGTGGCCATCCTCTCTGT
>JABFWM010000049.1 GCA_013362195.1 Acidobacteriota bacterium | reverse complement strand
GCGCGACGTCTCCCTGGAGATTGCGCGCGATCGTGTTCTGCGGATTCAACTGCAGGACGGCATCGATCGCGACCGTCGCCTCGTCGAGCAGGCCAAGCTCCACGCAGCACCGCGCGAGACGGGTCCAGGCGCCCTGATTCTGCGGCGCGTGCCTGGCCAGCTCCTCGTTGACGCGTTTCGCCTCGAGCCCGAAGTCGCCGCGGCGGGCGAAGTCGATCGCCTGCTGCTCGAGCGTAACAATGTCGGCCACATCCGCATGATCGCATGAACGTCGGCGCGTTTTCACCGGGTCCGTGGCGCGACCGGCGACTCGCGAAGGCCGGCCTCGCGGCAGGGTTCCACGCCGGCGGATCTTCAGGCCCGCCCCGTCAGACACGCCGTCAGCTCAATAGCGCTTCGACGTCTTCCTTCTTCAGCTCGCGCAGCAACCCGGCGTCGGCGTGCAGGATCGCGTCGGCGAGGTCACGCTTGCTGGCCTGGAGCTGCATGATCTTTTCCTCCACCGTGTTGGTCGCAATCAGCCGGTACGCGAAGACGTGGCGGGTCTGGCCGATGCGATGCGCGCGGTCGATCGCCTGCGCTTCCACGGCGGGGTTCCACCAGGGATCGAGCAGGAACACGTACTCCGCCGCGGTCAGGTTCAGGCCGAGGCCGCCGGCCTTGAGACTAATCAGGAACAAGCGGCAATCGGGATCGGTCTGGAACCGCGCCACGCGTTCCTCGCGGTCGCGGGTGTGGCCGTCGAGGTACTCGTAGGGCGTGCCCGCCTCGTCGAGACGCTCCCGCAGCAGCGCCAGCAGGCTCGTGAACTGCGAGAAGACGAGGCACTTGTGCCCCTCTTCACGCACTTCGCCGAGCAGCGGCAGCAGCGCCTCGAATTTCGCCGACGGCGCTCCGGATCGGCGCTTGTCGACGAGCGCGGTGTGACAGGCGGCCTGCCGCAGGCGCAAGAGCGCTTCGAGCACGTGCATCTTCGAGCGCCCCAGGCCCTCGCGCTCGATGCGCTGCAGCAGCGTCGCACGATAGTGGTCGCGCAGCTCGTCATACAGCTCGCGCTGCATCCCCTGCAACTCGCAGTGCAGCGTCAGCTCGCTGCGGTCCGGGAGTTCCGGCGCGACCTGCGCCTTCGTCCGCCGCAGGATGAACGGGCGCAGGCCGCGCGCGAGCAGCTCCATCGCCTGCGGATCGCGGCGCGCCGCTGCCGCGCTGTGCTTCGCGAACATGCTCGACGTGCCCAGGAGGCCGGGATTGAGGAACTCGAACAGGCTCCACAGCTCGCCGAGGTGGTTCTCGACCGGCGTGCCGCTCAGCACCAGCCGGTGCGAGGCCTGCAGCAGCCGCGCGGCCTTGGCGCTCGCCGTGGACGCGTTCTTGATCGCCTGCGCTTCGTCGAGGATGGCGTACTCGAAGCGCACCTCTTTCAGGCGGATCGCGTCGCGCCGCAGCGCGCCGTAGGTGGTGATGACGAGGTCGTAGTTCCGCAGATCCTCCGTCGAGCGCGCGGCGCCGCTGAAGTCGAGCACGCGCAGCTTGGGAGCAAACCGGGCGGCTTCTTCTCTCCAATTGAACACCACGGACCGCGGCACCACGACGAGCGACGGTGGGAGGCGGCGGCGCTCGCGCCGCAGGCGGTCGAGCCACGCGAGCACCATGACGGTCTTTCCGAGCCCCATGTCATCCGCCAGGCAGCCGCCGACGCCGATCTGCCGCAGGAACGCGAACCAGCCGAGCGCGTCGCGCTGGTAGTCGCGCAGCTGGCCGTTGAAGGTCGGCGCCGCGTCGAGCGGACCGATCCCGTTGAAGGTCGCGAGCCGCTCGCGCGCGCGAATGAACTGCTCGTCCACCCGGATCGCGGGCTGCGAGGCGAGCGCCGCGTCGAGCAGCGCCACCTGTGACATCCTGAACCGGACGTGGTCGCCGGACGCTTCGCCCATCCGCGCAATGCCGCTCCAGCGCCGCAGCCACTCCTCCGGCACGATCCCCACCGTCCCGTCATCCAGCGTGACCGTCGCGTCGCCCGCGAGCGCGTGCCCCGCCAGCAGACGCGGCAGCGGCACGATCCGGCCGTCGCCGAAGTCGATGTCGCCGTGCAGCTCGAACCAGTCCACGCCCGAGCGCACTTCCGAGTGCATCGCGTGCGCGGTGCGAAAGGTCCGTCCTTCGGCCTCGACGCGCCATCCCTCGCGAATCAGCGCCGACATGACCCGCGAAAACTGATCGGCCCCGATCCCGAGGTGCTGCCGCGCGAGCATGTAGTCCCAGTGCCGCGAGAACCCGAGCTGCGTCAGCCGAGTCAGCGCCGCCTGCTCGAAGGCGGGATCGCGCCGAATCAAGACGCGGCGTTCGGGATCGAATGCCGTGGTCGCCGGACCCGGGGGGACGCGCAGACCGCCGTAGTCGAACGTGACGTCCGCGTCGAGCATCGGAATCGGCCCCTGCCGCGAGAGCGGTTTGACGCTGATGCAGGGTTTCGGCGACTCAGTGGCGATGTCGAAGCGCAGCTCCTCCGGCAGGTCGTGGGGATCGATGCCCGACCGCGCGAGCACGTCGACGAGCCGTCCGGTCGCGTCCGAGGGAATGTCGGCGGGACCGGACCGGCGCAGCTGCGTCAGCCACGCGAACGCGCCGCGCGCGTCGAGCCGCGCGACGGAGCGTCCGTGAAAGACGTAGCCGTCGATCACCATCCACGGCTCGCGGACCGCGAGACGTTCGCGGCCACGCACCAGCGCGCCGTCGATCGAAAAGGACTTGTCGCCGGAGCCGTGCACGATTTCCAGGTGGAACGTCCACGGCGTCCCCTCGTCCCAGCCAATCGGCACAATCTCCTCGCCGGGCTGCGGTCTGATTCGTAGCAGCGCGCGGCCCGACTGGACGATGAGCGGTAGCACGCGATCGATCAGCGGACCGGTGAGCCGGAAGGTGGCGCGGCCGTAGACCCCGACGTACGAGGTGCTGTAGGGATCCGGCGCGCCCAGCAGCATCGTCACGATCTCGCGATCGACAGGTTCGGGGAGCGCACCGGCCTCGCCGAGAGAAATGGACGTCGATTTGGGCTTGCCCCACTCGCCGTTCTTCTTGCGCGTCCGCGTGTGGATCTCGAGGGCGAGGCTCTGCCCGGCAAGCGTCAACGCGCGATCGATGACGTACACGATCTGCGCGCCGGCGAACTTGCCGACCGGCCGCTGCGCGTCCGCCTCGGTCAGGCTCCGCGAGAAGTCCTCGAGGAAGCGCTCCCACGCGGCATGCGCACGCTTCCCGCTCGGATCCAGACGAGGGCGGAACGGCTTCGTCCGCAGTTCCGGATCGGACCCGTCTTCCGGATCGACGGCCTCGAGCACGGGATCGAGGGGGACGCTGCCGTCGCCGAGCAGCCACTGATTGCGCTCGGCGGCGAGGAACGCCGCCCAGATATGTTTGCAGATGGTCAATCGGTCGCTGAAATAGGGGCATTCACACGCGACCGTGAAGACGCTCCCCTCGCGGCGGATCGTCACGTGATAGTCGTGCGACCCGCGCACCGTCGCATCGACGGAGGAGGCGGTGCCCTCGATCCGGGTGACCGCCCCCTCGAGAAAATACCAGCGGCCTTTGGCACGGCTGCCGCCCGGCACTTCACGCGCCAGCGCCTGCGTCAGGGACACGCTCATCGGGTCCGCAGTCTCACGACGGTGCCCCACGGGTCCGCAACGCGCCAGGCGTCCTGTTCGTCGACGACCGCGTACCCTGCAGCGGCGAGGCTCTCGGCGGCGCGGCGCGCCTGCTCGCGATCGCCGACGACGATGTCCCACGAGAGCAGGCGTGCGTGGTCGTCAGAGGCCGGCGGACCGGAGGACCACGTGTTCGTGCCGAGATGATGGTGATACCCAGACGCCGACAGGAACAGCGCGCCTGGATAGTTCCACACGACCTTGTCGAAGCCGAGCGCCGAGTGATAGAAGGTCGCGGCTTCGTCCAGATCGCCGACGTGCAGGTGCACGTGGCCGATGACCGTGCCGCGGGGCATACCGCTCCAGGGCTGGTTGTCGGCCGCGGCCACGACGCTGCGCACGTCGAGCGGTTTCGTCGTCATGTACAGCTGCCGGCCGTCGTAGCGCCAGTCGCGCCGCGGGCGGTCGGCGTACACCTCGATGCCGAGGCCGTCCGGGTCGACGAGATAGAGGGCCTCGCTGACATCGTGATCCGCCATCCCGGCGCGCAGGCCCTGCGAGGCGAGGTGCGCGATGAAGCGGCCGAGCGCGGCACGATCGGGCAGCAGGATCGCGAAATGATAGAGCCCGAGCACGCCGCCGTGCGGCACCGGCTTCACACCGGGCTTCGGTCGCAACTCGATCAGCACCGTCTCGTCGTCATGCGGGGCCAGGCGTGCGCCGCCGTCGTCCTCTGCGGCGACGCGCAATCCGAGCGTGTCGCGATAGCAGGCAAGCGAACGCTCGAGATCCCGCACCTGCAGACGCACCGGACCGAGACGCACGTCTCCCGTCAGACGGAAGCCTGCCGGCGCGATCCCGTGCTGCTCTTCACCCATGGCCCTGCTCCTCGTTGTCTGTCCCCGGCGGCCGCGTGTCCACCAGGACGCGAACCGCGCCCCCACCAGCCGATCATCCACCACGGGAACCGGCGATCGCCGTGATAGCATCGCGCGCGACGATGACCGTCCGGTCGGTGACGTCCCCCCCTGCGCGCCGCGTGCTCGGGTTCTGGACCGCTGTCGCGCTCGTCATGGGCAACATGATCGGGTCGGGCGTCTTCCTGTTGCCGTCGACGCTCGCGCCGTACGGCGGCCTCGGACTCGTCGGCTGGTGCGTCTCGGCGGCCGGTTCGGTGCTGCTCGCGCTGGTCTTCGCCCGTCTCGCCCGCATCAATCCGACGGCCGGCGGTCCCTACGCGTACACGCGCCAGGCGTTCGGCGATCTCGCCGGCTTTCTCGTCGCGTGGGGATACTGGATCTCGATCTGGTCGTCCGAGGCGGCGCTCGCCGTCGCGCTCGTCGGGTATCTCGATCCGTTCCTGCCCTCCCCCGTCCGCGCCCCCTCGTCTGCGGCGCTGCTGGCGATCGGCGTCGTCTGTCTGCTCACCGCCGTGAACGCAATCGGCGTCCGCACCGCGGGACGCGTGCAACTCGCGACGACCATCCTCAAGGTCATGCCCCTCGCGCTCGTCGGCGTCGGCGGCCTGTTCGCGATCGATCCCTCGCATTTTGCGTTCACGACAACGGACGGCTCCGGCTTTGCGCACGCCGTC
>JABFWM010000055.1 GCA_013362195.1 Acidobacteriota bacterium | reverse complement strand
GGCCCTGCGCCGCCGCGCCGCTCGCGCCCAGCCGCGCCGCCGGCAGCGCGGCACCGAGCAGAAGGATCACGAACGCGATGCAGAGAAGGCGAAAGGTCGCGCGCATAGATGTTTAGACGCCCCGCGCCAGCGCCCAGCCGGAAAGGACGGGCAGGAACGGCAATGATAACATTCCGTGAATGGCCGAAGAGACGATCGCGCACCCCCAGCCGCTGACCGTGCTGGCGGAGGACGAGCGCATCTTTCGCGAGAGCGTGCGCGAGTTCGCCGACGCGCAGGTGCGTCCGCTGGTGCGCGAGATGGACGAGCACGCGAAAATCCCGCGCGCGCTCATCGATCAGCTGTTCGATCTCGGCGTCATGGCCATCGAGATCCCCGAGGCCTACGGCGGCACCGGCGCCGCCTTCTTCCACTCGGTGCTCGCCGTCGAAGAGTTCTCGCGCGTCGATCCGTCGGTCGGCGTCCTCGTCGACGTGCAGAACACGCTGGTCGTCAACGCGCTGCTGCGGTGGGGCAACGACGACATCAAGCGCCGGTTCCTGACCAAGCTGGCGTCCGGCACCGTTGGCGCGTATGCGTTGTCCGAAGCGGGCTCGGGCAGCGACGCGTTCGCGCTGGCGACGCGCGCCCGCGAGGACGGCGCGGATTACGTGCTCACCGGCCGCAAGCTGTGGATCACCAACGGCAACGAGGCCGACATCTTCCTGGTGTTCGCGACGATCGATCCCGGCGCCGGCTACCGCGGCATCACCGCGTTCGTGGTCGAGCGCGGCACGCCCGGCTTTACGGTCGGCAAGAAGGAAGACAAGCTCGGCATCCGCGCGAGCAGCACCTGCGAGTTGCTGTTCGAGGACTGCCGGGTGCCACGCGGCAACGTGCTGGGCGAGGCCGGGAAAGGCTACAAGGCCGCCATCGAAACGCTGAACGAAGGACGCATCGGCATCGGCGCGCAGATGATCGGCCTGGCCAGAGGCGCGCTCGAGCACGCGATCCGCTACACGAAGGAGCGCCGGCAGTTCGGCAAACCAGTCGCCGAGTTCCAGGCCGTGCAGCATCAGCTCGCGCGTGCCGCCGTCGAAGTCGAAGCGGCGACGCTGACGGTCTATAACGCCGCGCGGCTGCGCGATGCAGGACGGCCGTTCCTCACCGAAGCGGCCATCTGCAAGATCTACTCGTCGGAAGTCGCGGAGCGCGTCGCCTCGCTGGCCGTGAACCTGTTCGGCGGCTACGGCTTCGTGAAGGACTACCCCGTCGAGAAGCTGTATCGCGACGCGAAGATCGGACAGATCTACGAAGGCACGTCGAATCTGCAGCTGCAGACGATCGCGAAACAGCTGCTGACGTGACGGAGTAAGCAGTCAGCCTGCCGCCGACCGCCTGCTGTCGACCGCTACTATCGACTACTGACGTCGCTTCGCGGCTTCGCCTCCCGCATCGCGGCGCCGCTGGTTCTCGTCTCGGGCGTCCTCGCCGAGATGACTGCGTTCGCCACCCGTCTCAATCCCGAGCACGTCACCTGGCTGCGCGCGGCCGCCGGCATGGGGACTCTCTTCCGCATCGCGGGACCGATCCACTGCCATGACCTGCTCGCCGTCGTAGCGTTCGCGACTGCGGTCGCGGGCGGCGCCGGCTGACGTCCCGGTCCCGCCGCGAACCCGCATGTCGCGGTCGGCGACGCGGGCCACGTCCCGCAACCGGTCGGGCCGCGTGTAGTCGCGCTTCCACCAGTCGGGTTGGGAGTAGTGCCGCAGCGTGTCGTACTGCACCATCGCCTGCACACTCTGGGCATCGTCCGGGCAGCAGACCACGGACATGCGCTGTTCGAATGCGCGCATCTCATCGTCCGTGAACTGGCGGAAACGGTCGGCGTCGAACTCGGGATAGCGCTTGAGCGCATCCTTCGTCACGTCGACCGTCAGCGCCCGCCGATTGTCGTCGAGCCGCGCGTGCCCGACCGGCACGAGAAAGCGGCGCGACGTAAACCAGCCGCCCGAATCGACGACGGCATAGTGGACGCGGCCGGAAGTCGGCTCGACGACGAAACCGTCGAGATCTCCAAGCTTGTGACCGTCGGGGCCGCGCACGTCGAGACCGTCGAAGTGGACCGCGGAGTCGTCGATGTCGTCCGCGTCGAGGTAGCGCAGTCGTGAGGAATATGTCGTGGCCATGACGATTCACGGAGCAAGAATCGTCCCACACGAACGGAGCGGGGCCGGGGACGCGGCGAGCGTGCGTGGGGTCCGGCGCGGCGAAGGCCCGGACTAAAGGACGTGCTCGGCGATCACCATGCGCTGCACTTCAGAGGTGCCCTGATAGATCTCGGTCGCGCGCACGTCGCGGAAGAGGCGCTCGACGACGGAGCCGCGGCGATAGCCATGCGACGCGAGAATCTGCATCGCCCGATCGGCAGCGCGATGCGCTGCTTCCGACGCGGCGAGCTTCGCCATGGCGGCATCGAGGGTCGGGCGTTCGCCGCGCTGCCGCGCATCGGCCGCCTTCCACATCAACATGCGCGCGGCTTCGAGCTCGGTGGCGCTGTCGGCGAGCATCCACTGAATGGCCTGGTAATTCGCGATCGGCTGGCCGAACGCTTCGTGCGCCCTGGCGTGGCGCAGCGCTTCGTCGAGCGCCGCCTGACCGACGCCGAGCGCCTGCGCCGCGATTGCCACGCGTCCGCCATCGAGCGCCCACATCGCGACGTGGAACCCGTCACTCGGGGTGCCCAGGACCGCGTCAGCGTCGACGCGGACGTCAGTGAAGAGCAAATCGACGCAGCCCAGCCCGCGAACGCCCAGCGACTCCGGGGTCGGCTGACGTGTGAGCCCGGAGGTATCGAGCGGCACGAGGAAGGCGCCGACGCCGCGTCCGCGACTGCCCGGCTGGGTCGCGGCAAATACGACCGCCACGTCTGCGGCTTCGCCGTTCGCGACCCAGACCTTCCGGCCGTTCAGCACGTATCCCTGCTCGTCGAGGCGCGCGACGGTCTGCTGATTGGCCGCGTCGGAACCGGCGTGCTCTTCCGAGAGCGCGAATGCGCCCACCGCCTCGCCGGTGACGAGCGGCCGGAGCCAGGCGTCCTTCTGCTCCTGGGTGCCGAAGCGCGCGATCGGTTCGGCGACGAGCGAGTTGTTGACGCTCGCAATCACCGACACCACCGCGCTCGCCCGCGCGATGGCCTCGAGCGCGAGGGCGTAGCTGACGTAATCGCGTCCGGCGCCTCCCCACGTGGCCGGGATGGTCACGCCGAGCAGCCCGCGCGCCGCCACCTCTTTGATCAACTCGCGCGGGAACTCTCCGCGCTCGTCGATCGACGCCGCGGCCGGCGCGATGCGATCGGCCGAGAACCTGGCGACCTCGCGCTGAAACGCCTTGTGGTCTTCGGCGAGCTCCAGAACCATTGGTCCAGCGTATACCAGCCGTCGGCGATCACGGTCACCGCCGCCGGCGCGGTATCGGTCAGGTCGACGCGATCGTCACGCCCGGCGGTTGCCGGTGGTCGGGAGCTGCCGCTCTCGAAGGCCGGAAACCTTGGCAATGGCGGGGTAGTCGCGATCGTTGTGGAGGACGGTGAGGTTGTGGCGCAGCGCGCACGCGGCGATGAGGCAGTCGACGCCCGAGCGGATCGTCAGCCCCGTCCGCCGGGCCCGGCGATACAGGTCGACCGCGTGCAGCATCACCGCGTCGTCGAGCGGCGACTCGACGATCGGCAGCGCGAGCATCGCGTCGCGCGCCACCAGGTACGCGTGTTCGTTGTCGAACCCCTGCAGCACCTCCTGCACGACGGGCAAGCAGGTGACGACGTCATCGAAGTCCACGACGGATTCGAGCTGCAGCCGCTGCGGACGGCGGAACACCTCGATCCATGCGGACGTGTCAACGAGGACCACGGCGGCGGCCCGGGTGATAGGGCGATGAATCCTCGCGAACGGCGCTGAGATCGCCCTGCCACGCGCCGCCGCCGGCAAGTTCGAGGATCTTCCGGGCGCGCGCGCGACGAACGAAATCCTGCATCGCACGCGCCACGGCCCGCGAGTACGTTCGCTCGCCGCTCGCCCGCAGCGTCTCTTCGAGGAGATCTGCTGGCAACACAAGATTCGTGCGTTTCATGTGTATAACGTGCCACAGGCAGACCGTCGGCGCAAGACCAACGCCCTTCAGCGCTGGCCGGACGCCGCGAGGCGAGCGAAGATCGGCCGCAGCTTCTCCGCGGTGGCCGGCAGTTCTTCCGGCAGCACGCGCGTCTGGCCGACGATCGTCATGAAATTGGTGTCGCCGTTCCACCGCGGGACGACGTGCAGGTGGAGGTGATCGAGGATGCCGGCCCCGGCCGGCTTGCCGAGATTGATCCCCATGTTCATGCCGTGCGGCTCGTACGCTTCCGTGAGCGCGATCTCCGCGCGCCGCGCCAGCTCCATCATCTCGCTCAACTCCTCGGGCGTCGCCGCCGTGAGGTTCGCGATGTGCCGGATCGGGATCACCATCAGGTGACCGTTGTTGTAGGGGAACAGGTTGAGGATGACGAAGCAGGTCGGGCCGCGATGAACGATCAGCGACGCCGCATCGTCGCTCGCGAGGGCCGCACAAAAAACACAGCCCCCGGGGCTCGCCTGACCGGTGATGTAGGCGAGCCGCCAGGGGCTCCACAGATGATCCAACGGGTCAGACTCCGGCGAGATCGGAGGAGCCGGTCAGCGCCGGCGGCACCGTCGACGCCGGCGCCTCCGCTTCGCGGTTGATCAGCTCCTTCAGCTCCTTGCCCGGCTTGAAGTAGGGGACCTTCTTCGGCGGGACGTCGACCTTGTCCCCCGTCTTCGGATTGCGGCCCTTGCGCGGCTCGCGCCGCCGGAGCCGAAAGCTCCCGAACCCGCGCAGCTCGATCTTCTCGCCGCGATGAAGCGCGTCGATGATGCTCTTGAAGACCGTGTCGACGATGACTTCCGAATGCTTCTTCGTCAGATCGGAGACCCGCGACACTTCCTCGACGAGCTCCGCCTTGGTCATGCTTCCGCCGGTGTTCATGAGAGGCTCCCTTCGAACTGCTGCCCGGCGCCTCTGAAGAGGCGCCCTACACGTTGTAGGACGCGTCTTCAGACGCGCCGTCCTTACTGCTGGTGCTTGAAGTGATCGCCCAGCGTGACGTCGGGGCGTCCGGTCGTGTCCGTGTACGCCTCCCAGTCCGCGCGGAACTCGTCGTTCTTCAGCGCGCGGATGCTCAGACCGATCTTCCGCTCCGCGGGGATCAG
>JABFWM010000074.1 GCA_013362195.1 Acidobacteriota bacterium | reverse complement strand
GTGCTCGCTGACTATCAAGGCGATGATGACTACCGCGCTCTCCAGACTTATCTCGCTCGAGAACCCGAAGCTGGAGACGTCATCCCCGGGACCGGGGGCTTCCGAAAGCTCCGGTGGGCAGACCGGAGGAGAGGCAAAGGCAAGCGAGGTGGTCTGCGCGTGATCTATTACCACCTAATGGCGGATGCGCAGATTTGGTTGATGACGGTGTACGACAAGGACGAAGCAGAGGATCTCAGTCCCGGCGAAAGGCGCTTGCTCAAAGCAGCTGTTGAGACGGAACTCGCCCAACGCGCAGCGCCGCGACGCAGATCGCGAAGAAGTGACATGTCGGGCGTGAAAGCGATGCGCAAGCACCGGGAGGGCCAGGTCACACTTCGTACCCACGACGTGGAGCCGATCAACGTTCCGCAAGTTGATCCGGATTTCGTTCGGGAAACGCGAGAAGGCCTTCGCATGTCGCGTCAGGTGTTCGCGTTCAAGATTGGCGTGAACCCTCGGACACTGGAGCGCTGGGAACAGGGTCGCAGTAAGCCGAACGAACAGGCAGCCGTGCTCATTCGACTGGTGCGAAAGTACCCGGACACTCTGAAGAGGTTGGAATCGCTCGCGGCGTCAGCCTAAGCGTGGGTTAAGGGCTACGCCGCCGACCACGCGAACTCCAATCCAGCGGTCTTCTCAAGCAGTGGGAGCCTCGGTCTCACGACGGGCCCGGGCCGTGCGAGACGGATTTCTTCGTGATGGCCGCTCCCATTAACGACCGCACCTCCCGCAGGTCTTGATCGCGGGTGCAAGGCTGCTGGGACGATCACCGCTGACGATGATCGCAAGCTGGCCCGCGATCGCGGGCGCCCTGCCCATCGCGCCGATTGAGCGTGTTCATGCTCCGCTGTATTGGTGGTACGCGATAAAACCTCAAATGATTTGAGGAATTATGGCATTACCCGCTAAAACACGCAGCTGGTCCTCGTCAGAGCACGCGCCGCTAGCGGCCAGCGCCGTGCTGCCGGAGCATCGAGGCAATCCCCGCATGGTGCCGCCGTTCGGCCCACGCGAGCGGTGTGGCCCACGCCTCGGCCCCGGCCTCGATCGCGTCGGCCCCGCGCGCCAGCAGCAGTTCGACCAGCGCCACGCGGCCCCAGCGGCACGCCCATCCGAGCGGCGTGCTCTTGAGGAACTCATCGCGGATGTCGGTGCGCGCCCCCGCATCCAGCAGCATGGTGGCGAGCGCCACGCCCACGCCATGGTCCCGCGCGATCACTTCGTGCAGCATCGTCTGGCCAGACTCCGGCGCCTGAAGATTGGGATTGCACCGATCGAGAATCAGCCCGAACGTCGCGCGGCTGTCGGCCTGTTCGACGTCGTCCAGGTCGCGATGCCCGGGCAGCGGACGCCAGAGCAGCCAGAACCATCGCGGGTCGTCGCGCGGCCAGTCGATCCGCTCGAGCGCCATGCGCACGATCTCGGCACTGCGGCCGCTGGCGCCGCCCCACAGGATCTGTTCTGCAACCTTCTCACCGGACAACGTGCCCGACTCCGGATGCGGATCGATCTCGCCCTGAAGCATCCGCCGCGCCAGTTCGACGTTGCGGATGTAGCCGACGGCGCTGGCGCCGATCCAGCCGCCGTGTTCGACCATCAAATCGATCATGGCCTGGTCGGGCGCGCGCGTACGCGGGGAGCCGCCGTTATAGGCCGCACCGGTCGCTGAGCCCGCGGTGTACACCGAGGCATTCGGATCGGCGCCGTGCGCGAGCAGCAGGCGAGCCATGTCGATCCGCCCGGTGTTGACCGCCTCGAGCAGCGGGCCGCCTGACGAGAACGTCTGGTCTTCGAGCTGGCCCAACTGCATCCGCTCGTTCGGGTCGAGACCCCGTTCGAGCAATCGACGCAGCACGTCAGGACGATCGCCCCGCACGGCCGCCTGCAGCACCGCCTTTCCCTGCAGCGACTCGAGCGGGCATGACGCGAGATCGTCCAAGCGGCCGAGCGCAGCGGCCGCGAGCGGCGTCAGCTCGGCGCCCCGTTCGATGAGCAGCGCGGCCATCGCCTCGCGAGCCGACCGGTCCGAATCCGGGGCGAATTCCCAGACGGCGAACTCCAGTGGCGTCCGTCCTTTCCATCGCCAGAAGTCAGGCTGCGACGGCTTGTTCACGTCGGCGCCGTGGTCGAGCAGCCATCGCGCCACGCGCAGGAGGCCGTACTGCGCCGCACGATGCAGCATCGTCACGCCGTCGGGTGGGCACATGACGGCAAGCTCGGGCTCGGATTCCAACACGGCGATCACCGCTTCCTCGCCGCCGGTCATCATGGCGTCGCGGAGACGACGCACACCGTCGTCAAGCGCGTTGACGCGGCGCGCGCCGCGCGTTTCCTCGTGCGCGGTCATCAGCGCGACGATTTCGTCGTAGCCGCGTTCCTCGGCAATGGTGCGCGGGCCGGTGGCGTCGCGGTTCGGCCAGATGCCGTCGCGCGTGTCGGCGCCCGACTCGAGCAGCAGCCGCGTCATCTCGACGTCCCGCGCCATGACGGCGATGTGGAGCGCGCGGATCTCGGAGCCGGACGGCCCCCCGGGCAGCAAGTCAACAATCTCGGGCCTTCGCGCGAGCAGCGCACGCACCGCTTCGAGGTCGCCCTGCTTCACGGCGTCGTGCAGCCGCTTCGTCGTGACCCCCTCAACGCCGGCCTTCAGCTTGGGCCAGCTCTCGAATCCGTACGAGCGCGCGAGGACGAATTGCGCGTCGTGCAGGGCGAAGGTGGCCGGCGTCGCGGTGCGATGGCAGGCCTCGACTTCGAGGACGGCATCCGGCGACTGCGCGCGATACGCCTCCAGCAGCTCACGGGCCTGTCTGCGCAATTGATCGATGTCGGGGTTCTCGCGCATCACGCGCGTGGGCGGGTGAGTCGGGCGGACGGTCATGACGAGCTCCTCTCCCGGCCGTGCCGAGCGCACGGCCCTGCGCCCGTTGTCCGCTCTCCCGGGCAGGAAAAGAGATCATCCTTGACGACGACACGACCGATGTCGGGGTGGACGCAGTCCTTTCCGCGGACGTGGGTGACGCCCCGATGCGCCAGCGCCAGTATACCGCGCGGGCCGAGGCGCCTCCTGCGCAGGACGCGGCAAAGCGCGACGAGCGCGCCGCTGCTCTATTTGACATCCAAATGTAAGAGGTGTATTTCATATGGCGTGTCTGATAGAGAACCGGCGAAGGCCGACGTCCTGCAGGGGACGCTCGACATCATGATCCTGCAGACGCTCGCCACGCTGGGAGCGTCACACGGATACGCCATCGCGTCGCGCCTCGAACAGGTGTCGGGCGGTCGCGTGCAGCTGAACATGGGCACTCTCTATCCCGGACTGATGCGGCTCGAGCAGCGCAGCTTGATCAGCGGCACGTGGGGGATGACCGACAACAAGCGCCGGGCGCGGTTCTACTCGATTACGCGGGCCGGCCGCCGGCAGCTCGCGATCGAGAAGCAGGAATGGAACCGGACGGTGGCGATCATGCAGGCGCTGCTGAGCGAGTCGACGTGATGCCCGTCATCCGCGAGTGGCTGCGTCGGCTCTGGGGCACGTTCCGCAAGGCGCCCGAGGACGCCTCCATGGAGGAGGAGCTGAGGCTTCACCTCGACCTGCTCGCGTCCGACCTGCAGCGCCGCGGCATGACGCCTGATGAAGCGCTGCGCCAGGCGCGCCGGCAGGCGGGCGGGGTCGCTCAGGTGATGGACCAGCGGCGCGATCAGCGGGGTCTGCCGTGGCTCGAGGATCTGCTACAGGACGCGCGCTTCGGCGCGCGGATGCTCCGGCGCGGGCCCCTGGCCACGGCCGTGGCACTCCTCACGCTGACCCTCGCCATCGGCGCCAACAGCGCCATCTTCAGCCTCGTCGATCCGCTGCTGTTCCGCGATGTCCCGGTTCGTGATCCTGCCGGCCTTGTGCAGTTCACCTTTCAGTATCCGGGCGATCCGCCGCTGAACAACTTCGGCCTCGCCAACTACGAGCAGTATCGCGACGGGAACCACGTCTTTTCCGATCTGTTCGGGCTCGCGCCGCTGACGACGGAGTCGCGCACCGGTGAGGATCCGATTGCGGCCGAGGTGGTCACCGGCAACTTCTTCCAGGCGCTTGGCGTGCGGCCGGCGCTCGGTCGCGTGCTCGGCGTCTCCGACGACAAGCCAGCCGCGGCCGCGGCCGCCGTGGTGAGCTGGCAGTACTGGAAGCGTCGATTAAACGGCGACCCACGAGTCCTCGGCTCTGCCATCGACATCGACGACACCCGCGTGCGCACGCCCATGCATGCGACGGTCGTCGGCGTCGCCGAGCCGGGGTTTTCCGGTCTCGTCGTCGGCTACCGGCCGGATGTCTGGATGTCGCTCTCGGCGGTGCCGGACGCCATGCGATCCCGGGGCGGGCTGGCACTCGCGGCGCGCCTCAAGCCGGGCGTGTCGATCGACCAGGCGCGTGCCGACATGCGCGTGCTGTACCGGCCGACAAGAGATGCGCTTGCACAGCGAGATCCGCAGTGGCTTCGAGTCGACATCGATGTCACGCCGGCACGCACCGGACTTTCGACCCCGTTGCATCACCAGTTCGGCGGGCCGCTGCTGCTGCTGATGACGATGGTGGGCGGCGTGCTGCTGCTGGCGTGCGTCAACATCGGCAGCCTGCTGCTCGCGCGCGGCGCCGCGCGGCAGCAGGAGATGGCGGTACGCGTCTCGCTCGGCGCCGGCCGCTTCCGCATCGTACGACAGGTCCTCACCGAATCGTTGGTGCTCGCCGCGATGGGCGGCGTCCTCGCTCTCGTCGCCGCGCGATTCGGCGCGACGACGCTGCTGCGGATCATGATGTCGGGTACGCTCTCGCCAGGTCCTCCGCCGCGTCTGGACATTCCACTCGATGCACGGGCGCTGATGTTCACGGTCGCCGTCACGGTGCTGGCGGCGCTCCTCTTCGGGCTCACGCCTGCGATCGCCGCGTTCGTGTCCGCCCCGGCGCCGGCTTTGCGCCAGAGCGGTGCCGCGCAGCCGCGATCCCGGCGCGTCTTCGGCAATGGACTGGTGGTCGCGCAGGTGGCCATCTCCTTGGCGCTTGTGAGCGTGTCGCAGCTGTCCATCGCACATCTGCGCCACCTGCGTGATCGCAGCCTCGGCTTCGATCGCCATGGTGTGCTGCTGATCTCAATCAACACGTCGCGTGCGCAGAATCGGCAGCAGCTCGCGGCACTCTACCGCGACATCGTTCCGCGCCTGGAGGCGATTCCC
>JABFWM010000360.1 GCA_013362195.1 Acidobacteriota bacterium | reverse complement strand
ACGTGGCCGGAACGGTGACAGTCACACTTTTCTGCCCGTACTGTCCAGGTGGGAACAGTGACAGTCACAGTTCTTTTCTCGAAAGCTGAATTCGCTGGGAAAAAACTGTGAGTGTCCCGGTTGCGTTAAGTGTGACTGTCACGGTTCTGCGCGCGGGCCAGAACGGTGACAGTCACAGTTCTTTAGCAGACTGTCCAGTTGTGCGAACTGTGAGTGTCCCGGTTCCGAGCCGGATAAGTGTGACTGTCACAGTTCTTAAGTGTGACTGTCACCGTTCGCGTTGGCGACCTCATCGTACAGGAACGCCGACGCGATGATGCCGCCGTGGAAGTTGCCCAGATCCAGCTTCTCGTTCGGCGCGTGCGCGTTCTCGTCGGGCAGGCCGACCCCGAACAGCACGGACGGTAAGCCGAGAATCTCCTGGAACGTCGCGACCACCGGGATCGATCCGCCTTCACGGTTGAACACCGGCGCCTTGCCGAAGCCCTTCTCGATGGCGCGCCCGGCCGCCTGCACGTACTTGTTGTCGAACTCGGTCATCCACGGCTTGCCGCCGTGCATCCGCGTCACCTTCACGTCCACCGTCTTCGGGGCAATCATCTTCACGTAGTCGTCGAAGAGCTGCGCGACCCGGTCCGGATCCTGATCCGGCACGAGCCGCATGCTCACCTTCGCCATCGCAACCGCCGGGATCACCGTCTTCGCGCCCTCACCCGTGAATCCCGAGAGGATGCCGTTGACCTCGAAGGTCGGCCGCGCCCAGACGCGCTCGAGCGTCGAATAGCCGGTCTCGCCGAACAGCCGCGGCGCGCCGAGCTCCTTCGCATAACGCTTCTCGTTGAACGGCAGCCGCTTCCACTGCTCGCGCTCCTCCTCGCGCAGGTCGCGCACGTCATCGTAGAAGCCCGGGATCCTGATGCGGCCGCCGCGATCCTTCATCTGCGCCAGCAGGTTCGCCAGCACCAGCGCGGGGTTCGCCACCGCGCCGCCAAACGATCCGGAGTGCAGATCGCTCTTCGTCCCCCGCAGATCGATCTGGAAGTAGACGAGCCCGCGCAGGCCGTAGCAGATCGACGGGATGCCGCGATCGAACATCGGCGAATCGGAGATGACGACGACGTCGGCCTTCAGCTCGTCGCGATGCTCCTTGATGAACTGATCGAGATTGGCCGAGCCGACTTCTTCTTCGCCCTCGAGAATGATCTTCATGTTCACGGGGAGGCGGCCGTTCTGCTTCAGGTGCGCTTCAATCGCCTTGAAGTGCATGAACACCTGCCCCTTGTCGTCGGCCGCGCCGCGCGCGTAGATCTCGCCGTCGCGGATCGTCGCCTCGAACGGCGGCGATTCCCACAGATCGAGCGGGTCGACCGGCTGCACGTCGTAGTGCCCGTAGAAGAGGATCGTCGGCCTGCCTTCGGCGCCGAGCCAGTCGCCGTAGACGACGGGGAACCCCGCCGTCTCGATCAGCCGCACGTTCTGAAGGCCGATGCGCCGCATCTCGTCGGCGCTCCACTCCGCGGTTTTGCGCACATCGTCTTTGTGCTGCGGCAGCGCGCTGATGCTCGGCAGCGCGAGGTAGCGTTTCAGCTCGTCGACGTAGCGATCGCGGTTGGTATTGATGAAGTCGATGACGGAGTTCATAGGCAGTCGTGAATGCAAACGGGTGCAACGTCCGGCGGTTCGATCCTCATTCTGTCGCTGAAATCCGCCCGAACGCAATCAACCTGACGCGTGACGCGCGCGGAACGATTCGACGCGGACGTCACGCACGCGGCCCCTCGATCGGCAGATCCTCGCGGTCGCCCCACTCCTTCCACGATCCGGTGTAGTTGCGCACGCGCGGATAGCCGAGGAGCCGCAGCGCCAGATACGCGTGCGCCGCGCGATAGCCGCCCTGGCAGTAGGTGATCACTTCCTTGTCCGGCGTGACGCCGGCCTGCTCGTAGATCCGGCGCAGCTCCGACGCCGGCTTGAAGTCACCGTCGGCGGTGAGATTGCGCGTCCATTCGATGTGGACGGCGCCGGGGATGGCGCCGCCGCGCTTCGCGCGCACAATCGCGCCCGAATGCTCGGCGTCGCTGCGCGTGTCGACGATCACCGCGTCGGGCGCGTGGAGGCGATCCTTCACGTCGCGCCACGTCGCGATGCGCGCCGCCTGGGGCGTGCCGCTCCACGTACTCTTCGGCGGCGCCTGCGCATCGCGCGTGACCGGCAGCCGCGCGCGCGTCCACGCGGTGAAGCCGCCGTCGAGCATCTGCACGCGCGGGTGGCCGAAATATTCCAGGAACCAGAAGGCACGGGCGGCGCGGATGCCCGACTGCTCGTCGTAGACCACCACCGGCGTCGCGCCATCGACGCCGCGCGCCACCAGCACGTGGTCGATCATCCACATGAACGCCGCGAGCGGCGCCGGGTCGGTGTCGATGAGCGACACGCCCCAGAGATCGATGTGCACCGCGCCCGGGACGTGGCCGGCCGCGAAGTCCTCCGCCGGGCGCAGATCGAGCACGAGCGGCTTCGTGCCGGCGTCGAGGACCTGCGCAAGCGCCTGCGGTGTCGTCAGCAGCTGCGCGTTCGGGAAGTCCTTGTTCATGACTAGACGGTACCACTTCCATCCGGGCGCCGCGACGCGATGGACCGGCACGCGGCCGTGATCCTGAACGGGGCTGCAGATGCGATTGACGGCCGCTTACTCTTCATGACAAAGTAGATCCGTGGACGTCGGCCGCGCGCTCGATCAAATCGCCGAGATTCATCAGCAGATTGCCAAGGGCGAGGTGTATCGCGGCTATCGATCCCTTCCGATTGCCGCGTCGGGGCTGATTGGCGTCCTCGGCGCCTGGCTGCAGTCACCGTCGCTCGGGACAACCGATCCGGTCGGCTTCGTCATCTACTGGGCGGCGATCGCGGTGTGCGCCGCGCTGGTCGGCGGGAGCGAGATCGTGCACAACTACATCGTGCACGACGAAGCCGCCGCCCGGCGCCGCACCCGGCAGGTCCTCGGACAGTTCCTGCCCAGCGTGGCCGGCGGCGCCGCCATCTCGGTGTGCTTCGCGCACCTGAGCGCCGCGCTCGTGCCGATGCTCCCCGGACTCTGGGCGATCTGCTTCGGCACCGGCATCTTCGCGTCGCGGCCGTACCTGCCCCGCGCGAGCGGCTACGTCGCGCTGTTCTACTACGCGGCGGGCTTCGTGCTGCTGTGGATCGCCGACACGCCCGGGGCGCTGAGCGGCTGGCGGGTCGGCGGGACCTTTGCCGCCGGTCAGCTGCTCGCGGCCGCGGTGTTGTGGTGGAACCTCGAACGCGACCACGGATGGGATGCTCTGGATCCCACCACCGGCGGGAACCTGTAGATCCACCACGGATGGACACGGATAGACACGGACAGGTGCAACATGCCTCGCAAGACGAAAGATGAATCCGGCCGCTACGCGTATGAGGGACTCGATCGCGTGCTGCACGAAAAGGCGCGGCTCGGGATCATGACGTCGCTGGTGACGCGTCCCGAAGGCGTGTTGTTCACCGAGTTGAAGCGGCTCTGCGCGCTCACCGACGGCAACTTGAGCCGCCACATCGACGTGCTGCAGGACGCCGGCCTCGTCGAAGCCTGGCGTGGATCCGACGGCGGGCGCCCGCAGACGCTGTACCGGCTGACCACCGAAGGGCGCGGACGGTTCGTCGCGTACCTCGAAGAGCTCGAGCAGGTCGTGCGCGATGCGCTGCCGAAGGCCGCGAAGAAGCCGGAGCGCGCGCCGGATCTCCCGCCCGGATTCCAGCCCGCGTAGCGTTACCGCCGGCCCTCTTCCTCGAGCTTCTGCAGGTGCGCCTCCACCGTCTCGATGGCGGCGCGCCGCAAACCCTCTGACAGCCCCGCGTACACGCGCGCGACGATCTCCTCGGGTGGTCGCGCGCCGTCCGCTATTGCGTCCACGATCTGCCGCTCGCGCGCCGCGCGATGCGCCAGGTAGTCGTCGATGAGCGCGATCGGATCGTCGACCACGGGCCCGTGGCCCGGCAGCAGCCGCCGCGGCGCGAGCGCCCGCACCCGGTGCAGCGACGCGAGGTAGTCGCGGAGGTTCCCGCCCTTGCGCGCGGGAATGACGATGCTGCCGCCGCGGCGCGCGAGATCCCCGCAGTAGAGATCGCCCGACGGCGCGTCGAAGAAGCAGAGATGATCCGGCGCGTGGCCCGGCGTCGGGACGATCTCCAGCAGGGTGTCACCCGCCGGCTGCGGGTCCATCGCGGCATCGACGACGCGCAGGGCGGGCCAGCGGGCGCGCAGCGCCGGAAGGCCGCCGGCATGATCAGGATGTCCGTGCGTGATGAACACGACGGCGAGCGGCCGGCCGTCGAGCGCGCGTTCGATGCTGGCCACGTGATCCGCGTCGCCGGTGCCGGCGTCGATCAGTGCCGGCACCTTCCCGCGCAGCAGCCACGTGTTGTTGCCCGTCGGCCCGGTCCACTCGGAGGGGTTGCGCGCGGGGAGGAGAAGAGGAGATTGCGGCATCCTTCGCTGTGCCGGGTCTGAAGAGACCCGGCCTTCGCATGCGCCGGGTCTAAAGACCCGGCCTACGCATGTGCCGGGTCTGAAGACCGGCCTACGCATGTGCCGGGTCTGAAGACCCGGCCTACGCATGTGCCGGGTCTGAAGACCCGGCCTACGCATGTGCCTGGTCTAAAGACCCGGCCTACATCCGACGTAGGGCGGGTCTTCAGATCCGCCTGTCGCACGCGCGGCGACCGGCCGGACGGGACCGTGCGTAACGAACAGGAGGCAGGCGAGGACGGCGCACCCGACGGGCGCGTGGCTACACACCTCAAGTGCCGCCGAACCCGATCGTCACCTTGCCCTCGTCGACGATCACGGGCACCTGGCGGCGGCCGTTCGTCACGCGCAGCATGCGTTCGAGATCGGCGGCGTTCTTCTTGACGTTCACGTACTCGATCGCGATGCCGCGCTTGCTGTAGTCGTCACGTGCGGCGTTGGTATACGGGCATGAATCCTTGCCAAAAATCGTGACCATCCCGCAATTGTACAGCGCCGCGCACGGTGAGCTCGCGTGCGCGCGGCGCGGCGATGCAGGGCGGGTCTGAAGACCCGCCCGGTGAGCCGGGTCTGAAGACCCGGCCTACGCGTGAGCCGGGTCTGAAGACCCAGCCTACACGCCGCCTGGTGAGCCGGGTCTGAAGACCCGGCCTACACGCGTGAGCCCTGAGCCCTAAGCCCTGAGCCGCTTCCGCTCCATCTCCCGCGCGGACTGCAGCCGCTCCAGCTCGACTTCCGAG
>JABFWM010000481.1 GCA_013362195.1 Acidobacteriota bacterium | reverse complement strand
CCGGCGCAGCCCGCGGCCGCGGCAGGCCAGGCCGCGCCGACGGCCACGCCCGAAGCGCCACCGCCGCAGGGCGTCTACTCGTACGACGCGCAGGGCCGGCGCGATCCGTTCGTGAGCCTGTTGCTGCGCGGCGGCGACGCGCGCCCGGCGGGCGCGTCCCGCCCGCCAGGGCTCCCGGGGCTGCTGATCGCCGAGATCAGCGTCAAGGGCGTGCTGAAGGCGAAGGGCGACTTCGTCGCCATTCTCCAGGCGTCCGACAGCAAGACCTACATCGCGCACTCGGGCGACAAGGTCATGGACGGCAGCGTGAAATCGATCACGCAGGACGCCGTGGTGTTTTCACAGGATGTGAGTGATCCGCTCTCGCTGGTCAAACAGCGCGAGGTCAGGAAGACGATTCGGCCGGAGACCAGATGATGACTCTCTCGATGGTGCGACTTCGCCCGGTTCACCGGTTGGCGGCTGCGAGTGTGCTCGCGGCGGCAGCCGGCAGCCTGGTGCTGACGGCGGCCCCCGCCCCGGTGCGGCTGGTCGGTGTCTCTGCCCAGGCCACCGGCCGCGTGGCCGCGGTGATGATTGAAGCGACCGAGCCGGTCGCGTACGCGGTGAGCCGGCCCGATCCTCTGACGGTGCTCGTCGATCTGCGCAACGTGAGCGTCGAGGACGCGGAGAACCAGGTCGCGCGCAGCGGGCCCGTGAGCGGCGTCACGCTGGAACAGGCGACGTCGATCGACGGCAAGGCGCTGGCCCGCGTCCGCGTCGCGCTGGCCTCGCCGGCCGCGTACACGGTCCGCAGCGCGCGCAACGTGATTCGGGTCGAGCTCGAGCCGACCGTCGAAGCGGTGGCGGTCGAGGGGACGCCCGCGGCGGTGCGCAGCACGGCGACCCACGCGAACGCAGCGGCCACCGCCGCTGACGACGGCGGCGCGGCGATGGTGCCCGCGACGGTGATCGAGAAGGTGCACGCGTCGCACACGCGCTTCTCGACGACCATCACGCTCGCGGGGAACGGCCGCCTGAACCCGGCGTCGCTCAGCGAATCCGACGATCAGCCGCGCCGGTTGCTGCTCGAGTTCCCGAACGTCGGCACCAAGGCGCCGTCGCAGGTCGGCGTCGACGGCGTGTTCGTCAAGAAGGTGCGGGTCGGGCAGAGCGGACAGGATTCGCCGGCCACGCGCGTCGTCATGGAGATTTCGCCGAACGCGACCTACCACGTCGAGCGTGCGGGCAGCGGCGGACGCGACCTCGCCGTCGTGTTCGAAGGACGCAAGTCGGGCGCCGAAGTGCTCGTCGCGCCGCCGTCCGCCACGGTCGCGCCGCCCGCGGCGCCCGACAGCGACGACGTGATGCCGATGTCGCAGGCGATCGCCAACGCCGCGTCGATCACGCCGCCGGATCCGATCACCGCGCTCGAGACGGTCGGCGCCGCAGCCGCGCCGAAGCCAGTCGTTCCGAAGACGTCCGCTCCGGCCGCCGCCGCGACGCCGCAGTCGGGTCAGCCGCCGCGGAGCCTCGCCCAGGCTGCCGGCGCAGCGCTGCAGCAGCCGGCGAAGACGACGGGCGCGCCGTCGTCCGGGCAGCAGAAGCAGGCGGAACCGACCACGTCGCTCGCCGTGCCCGGGAGCGCCGGCAAGCAGTACACCGGCAATCCGATCAGCATGGACTTCCAGGACGCCGATCTCCGCTCCGTGCTGCGCACGTTCGCCGAGATCAGCGGGCTGAACATGGTCATTGACCCGCAGGTGCAGGGCCGCGTCGACATCGTGCTGAACGAAGTGCCGTGGGACCAGGCGCTCGACACCATCCTCCGCGGCAACAAGCTCGGATGGACCGTCGACGGCACCATCGTTCGCATCGCGCCGCTGTCGGTGCTGTCGGAGGAGCAGGCGGAACAGCGCAAGCTGACGGACGCGAAGGCGCTCGCGGGCGAGCTGCGCGTGCAGACCTTCGCCCTGAGCTACGCCAAGGCCGCGGAGCTCTCGCCGCTGCTCACGCGCTCGGCGCTGTCGCAGCGCGGCCAGATTCAGACCGACGCGCGCACCAACACGCTGATCATCACCGACCTGCCCGATCGCCTGCAGACCGCGGCCACCCTGATCAGCACGCTCGATCAGCCGGAGCCGCAGGTCGAAGTCGAAGCGCGCATCGTGCAGACGACCCGCGACTTCGCGCGCGCCGTCGGCATCCAGTGGGGCCTGAACGGCCGCATGAACCAGCAGATCGGCAACACCACGAACCTCGCGTTCCCGAACAACGGCACGATCGGCGGCCGCGTCGGCGGCACGCAGGGCAGCAACGATCCGCGCACCTCGAACACGAAACAGAGCACGTCGACGATCGTGAACCTCGGCGCCGCGGCCGCCTCGTCGGCGATCGGCCTGGCGCTCGGTTCGGTGAACGGCGCGTTCAACCTCGACGTGGCCTTGTCCGCGCTCGAGAACAGCGGCAAGGGACGGATCCTGTCCACGCCGCGCCTGACGACGCAGAACAATCAGGAAGCGGAAGTCGCGCAAGGCATCCAGATCCCGATTCAGACGGTCGCCAACAACACCGTCAGCGTGCAGTTCAAGGACGCCGTGCTCGTGCTGAAGGTGACGCCGCAGATCACCGCCGCGAACACCGTCATCATGAACGTCACGATCGAGAACGCGACGCCCGACTTCTCGCGTCAGGTCAACGGCATTCCGCCGATCGACACCCAGCGCGCGCTCACCCGCGTGCAGGTCAACGACGGCGCCACCACCGTGATCGGCGGCATCTTCGTCAGCCAGGAACAGACGACCAACGATCGCACGCCGGTGCTGCACCGGATTCCGCTGCTCGGCTGGCTGTTCCGCCGCGACACGCTGACGGACACGAGCCGCGAGCTGCTGATCTTCATCACGCCGCGCATTCTGAGAGGGTAGGAACGATGACCAAGGCTGTATGGGGAGCACGCATCGGACTGCTGGGGGCGCTCGCGTGCGCCGGCCTGGCATCGGGCTGCGGCAATTTGACGCGACAGGGCACCGCGTCGTCGTATCTGGTGCTGACGAGTCTCCAGGGGGCGTCGGGCGGATCGGGCACGTTCAGCAGCGTGCTGGCGTCGGACGTGCTCAACGTCAATCCAACGACCGGGGCGCAGTCGATTGCCGCGGATCTCGGCCAGGCGGTGTTCCAGCTCGCGCTGAAGGATCCCGGTCCGTCCGGCTCGCCGAACGCGCCGTCGCCGAACAACGCCATCACGATCACGCAATACCACGTGCAATACGTGCGCAGCGATGGCCGTAACGTCCAGGGTGTGGACGTGCCGTACGCCTTCGACGGCGGCGTCAACTTGACGGTGGCAGGTACGGGGACCGTCGCCTTCACGCTGGTGCGCGTGCAGGCGAAGCAGGAGGCGCCGCTCAAGGCGCTGGCTTTCGGCGGCGGCGCCGACAGCATCACGACCGTCGCGAAAGTGACCTTCTACGGCCACGACCAGACCGGCCGCGACGTGTCGGTGACGGGGAACATCGAAGTCACGTTTTCGGATTGGGCGGGATAGCCGCCGGCGCTGATCACACAGGACATCACAGAGGACCGGTGTATCCCGGAACACATATGCGACGATCGAAGAGCACATTTTTCCGCGCCGCGGCCATCGGGGCTGCCCTTCTTGCCAGCGCCTGCACCCTCAAGAAGCAGGACACCCCGTCGTTGACCGGGCCGTCCGAGCTCGGCACCTCGGTGACGATCAGCGTGACGCCCGACGTCCTCAGCCAGGACGGCGCGTCGCAGTCGCTCGTCACCATCACCGTGCGCGATCAGAACGGCCAGCCGGTCCGCAATCAGTCGCTCCGCGCCGAGATCTTCGTCAACGGCACGATCGTCGACTTCGGGACGCTCTCGGCGCGCAACGTCGTCACCGACGCGAACGGCCGCGCCACGCTTGTCTACACCGCGCCGCCGTCGGCAGGGTCGGTCGACAACGGCACGCTCGTGCAGATCATGGTCGTGCCGGCAGGCACCGACTTCGCGAACGCGACCGCGCGGACGGTGACGATCCGTCTCGTGCCCTCCGGCATAGTCATTCCGCCGGACGGCCTCAACCCGTCGTTCACGTTTACGCCCACCGCGCCGCTCGAAGGCGATTCGGTGTTCTTCGTCGCGTGTTCGGATCCGAAAGCACCCTGCGAAACGCCATCGAATCCGATCGTCTCCTACTCGTGGACGTTCGGTGACGGCGGCCGCGCCTCCGGGCCGTCCGCCACGCACGCCTATCCGCTCGCCGGCAACTACGTGATCACGCTGACGGTCACGGACGCGTTCGGACGATCGCGCTCGGCGTCGCGGCAGGTCACGGTCGGCGCGGGCACCAAGCCGACCGCGGCGTTCACGTTCTCGCCGAACCCGACGCAGCTGAATCAGCCGACGCACTTCAACGCGTCGGGATCGTCGGCGCCGGCCGGCCGCCGCATCGCGACCTACACGTGGGACTTCGGCGACGGCACGCAGCAGTCGACCGCCAGTCCGCTCATCGACCACGTGTACGGGGTCGCGCGTACCTTCGTGGTCACGCTGACCGTCACGGACGACGCGGGCAAGGTGTCGGCGCCTGCGACCCAGACGATCACGCCACAGTAGAATTGCGGGATGGCGGAGCATCCGCGCCTGGAAGAACTTCGACGCCGGGTCCTTGCGGATCCGGCGTCGATTGCATTTGCGGCGCTGGCCGAGGAATACCGCCGGTCGGGCAGCTACGAAGAGGCGATCGAGACCTGCCGCACCGGGCTGCAGCGGCACCCGTCGTATCTGTCGGCGCGCGTGACGCTCGGCCGCGCCTTGATCGAGACGGCGCAGTACGACGAGGCCCGCGCGGAGCTCGAACTCGTCCTCAAGACCGCGCCCGAGAATCTCGCGGCGATACGTGGCCTCGCCGAGATTCACGAGCGGCTCGGCGATCACGCGGACCACGCGCTCGTCGCCGAAGCCGCGCACCAATCAGCGGCCGTCCCGGTGCCGTCGATCCCGGTGCCGGCCGTGCCGGAATCACCCATCGCCGACTGGCTGCTGCCGCCGAAGCCGGTGGCCGCACCGCCGTCCGCTCCGGCGGTGTCACCCGCGGCTGCACCGTCGCCACTCGTGGGCGCCGTCGCCACGCCGGCGTCGTCGCCAGTGGCCGTCGCGCCAACACCGATCGCTTTATCGGCAGCGTCCGCGGCGCCGCCCGTCGCCGAGTCGATCCCTGTCGCACCGCCGGCTCGCGCGCCGATCCCGATTGCGGCTGCTGCGTCCGCGCCTGCGGCCGCGGCAGCCGGCACGACC